>NZLV01000042.1 GCA_002694345.1 Maricaulis sp. | reverse complement strand
CGCCAGCGGTTCAGCCAGACAGCGGCTTCAAGCGTCCGGATCGACGCGGAAAGTTGGCGATAGCGCGAGGCTTGACGGGCCTGGCGCTGTAGGGATCCATGGCGGCTGGTAATGTCGTCGATCACGTCCTGCAGGCGATCGAGATTGGACTCGGCCCCCTTGAGGCGAAGCTCGGCTTCGTGACGACGGGCGCGCAGGCCCGACACGCCGGCGGCCTCCTCCAGGATGCGGCGGCGATTCTGGGGCTTGGCAGCGATGAGTTCGGAGATCTGTCCCTGGCGGACGAGGGCAGGTGAATTCGCACCGGTGCCGGCATCCATGAAGAGGAGCTGGACATCCTTGGCGCGGACTTCCTCGCCATTGATCTTGTAGGCAGAGCCGGCCCCGCGGGTGATCCGGCGAACCACTTCCAGCGTGTTGGCATCATTGAAGCGGGCCGGCGCCATCTTGTCGGAATTGTCGATGGTCAGGACAACTTCGGCATGGTTGCGGGCCGGACGCGCATCCGTTCCCGCGAAGATGACATCTTCCATGCCGCCGCCACGCAGCGACTTGGCAGAGGTTGCGCCCATCACCCAGCGCAGGGCTTCAAGCAAGTTGGACTTGCCGCAACCGTTGGGTCCGATCACGCCAGTAAGGCCCGGATCGATCCGTAAATCCGTGGGATCGACGAAAGATTTGAATCCGGCCAGCCTAAGCTGTGTGAACTTCACCGAACCTCCAACATGCTGCGGAGCACCAGTGTATCACCGCAGCGCAGCAAGGTCCTGATGCAAATTTATTGCTCCAAATGGGAGCCATTGCGGAAGTGAAGGACGATTCGGCTGAAGGAGTCTCCGTCAAACTCGGCGGGAACCCTTTCCCCATTGATCAGAAGGGGTTCGTAGTTCCAGTGCCAGAAATTCCCGTCCGCACCGTGGACGATGTTCAGCAGGCTGCCTCCGATGATGAAGGAGGGCGTGCCCGGAATTCCGTCATCCCCGGCCCGCATTGCGGCAGCGTTGACGTCCTCATTCATGGCGGGGTCCTGGAAACAGCCCATCAGCTCTTCCTCACGCAGACCGACGGCCGCGCCGATCCGGTTATAGACTCCCAGAACATCCCCACCGGAGCGGGCCGTCTCGAAAATCGTGCTCTGCTCTGCGAAGAGCAGGTCGGTTGCGTCGAAGAAGCGCTCATCACTCGCGCATTCGGCCAGGATCATTCCGGCGCCGGCCAGCGGGACCGGATTGGTCAGCATGGGCCGGAAAATCCAGCGCACTTCACCCGTGTCCACGAAGTCCGACTTGACCGTCGGCCAGACGGCTTCCTGGAAGTGGGCGCAGTGGGGGCAGGCATAGGAGGCGTATTCGACGATCAGCAGAGGCGCGTCTTCGGACCCGATGGCATGATCATTCGGGCGTTCGGCCTGGGCTTGGTGCTGTGCAAGCGCGGAGCTGGCGAGGCCAAGGGCCAGAACGGCCCCTGCCACGACACGGCTGAAAGTCTGTTTCGCCAGCATTATTCGCCGCCTTCTTCCGTGCTGCCACCGGCCTGCTCGATCAGGTGATCAATGATCAGGCTGAAGGTTTCCGCGTCGACCAGACCCGGCACGGGTTCACCATTGATGATGAGTTGGCGGCCACCGAGGAAATAGGTGTACTCGCTGTCGCCCGGCGCGCGGCGCGATTCCAGCATTTCACCGTTGAAGATGAAGCGCGGCGTGCCATCGATCCCGTCGGCTGCAGCCTGGTCATGGGCTTCAACGATGGACTGGTTGATGTCCTCATTGTTCAGGCAGGCCACGAAATCGTCTTCGCTGAGCCCCATGGAGCGGGCAATGGCCAGGTACTGGTTGCGAGCGCTGCCGCGGGTCTGGGCCGCCTGGAAGATGGCGCCTTGCTGTTGGAAGAGCAGGTCGACCATGTCGAAATACTGATCTTCCGGGACACAATGAGCGAGCGAGAACCCGGCGATCGCGAATTGCGGGCTGCCGGTGATCATCTCACGCAGCACGAAGCGCAGCTGACCGGCTTCGATGTATTCTTCCAGCGTCGGGAAGACCTCATTGTGGAAGAGGGCGCAATGTCCGCAGGCCACAGAGGCGTATTCGATCATGGTCACGGGAGCGTCTGCACGGCCCAGGCCACGGTCGCCGGCGCGTTCGAAACTGCTCTGGCCAGCACTGGGGGCACCGCCACCATTGCCGCCACAGGCGCCAACCATCAGCGCAGCCGAAACAGCAACTGCCGAAAACACACGTCGAGTGAACTTCATCAGGGGGCTCCCCATGCCTTCAAAAACTAGTGACCATCACGCGCTTTGATCGAGCGCGACATTCGATCGAGCGCCGACAATAACCGCGCCTCGGCGCTTGTCTCTACCGTCTCGCTCACTTGTGAACTGGATTGCTGACCCGTCATCTTGCGACTGGGCGCGTTTGCGGCCTTGCCGGCGGGGGCCTGTGCATGCCCCTGAATGACGCGGATCCGCGTTGGGGCCTGCCGGCCGCTGAAGGTTCCCACTCGCTCGAGAATCCGGCGGGATTCGGCCTGGATGATCGCGCCGGCCGGTCCGCGAGCGCGGATGATCAGGGTGTGGATGCCGCCCGAGCGCTGCAGGCTCTCCGGTGCGCTCCACTGGGCTAGACGGCTGCCGACGATTTCAGGCCAGTGTTCGCGCAACTGCTCCACGCCCACCCCGAACTGCCGGGCAAGCGGACGCAGAACCTTCTCGGCAGCAATGCCGGCCGAGGGGGCCGGCCGGATGGCCGCACGGCCGCGGCGCGCCTGAATGTAGGCGTTCGCAGCAGCTTCCACAGTTGACGAAGTCGGTTTGCGTACCATGCTTTTCAGTCTCGCCGGGATGGCCCGGCACCGCAAGCCCCGAGCCTCATGCCAGAACCCGCCCACCTCCTTGATCTGCCGACCGCCTTGCTTGACTGGTATGACCGGTCCGGACGCAGTCTGCCCTGGCGAATCCGACCGGAGGACCGGCGCCGGGGCGCGGTGGCTGATCCCTATGCGATCTGGTTGTCGGAAATCATGCTGCAGCAGACGACCGTGCCGCATGCCACGCCCTACTGGTTCCGTTTTCTGGAGCTGTGGCCCCGGGTCGAAGACCTTGCAGCGGCCCCGCGCGACGACGTCATGCGGGAATGGGCCGGGCTGGGTTACTACGCGCGCGCCAGAAACCTTCATGCCTGTGCCCGCCATGTTGCCTCGGAGCTGGGCGGGCGGTTTCCGGAGACGCTGGATGGGCTGAAAGCCTTGCCGGGCGTGGGGGAATACACTGCCAATGCCATTCTGGCGGCCGCCTTTGACCAACCGGCCAATGTCGTTGATGGCAATGTGGAGCGGGTTATCACCCGTCTCTACCGGGTCGAGACACCCATGCCAAAGGCGAAACCGGAAATCCGCCGCTTGGCCGGCGATATCGCCTCGATCGACCGTCCTTGTGACTATGCCCAGGCGATCATGGATCTCGGGGCGACAGTGTGTACACCGCGCAATCCGGATTGCCCCGCCTGTCCATGGCAGACCGCCTGTGCCGCCCATCAGGTCGGCGACATGACCCGGTTTCCGGTCAAGGCGCCCAAGCGGAGAAAGCCGATCCGGACCGGTACGGCTTGGCTGGTTCGGGGCGAGAACGGCATCTGGCTGCGCCAGAGACCGGACGAGGGTCTGCTCGGTGGAATGATGGAAGTGCCTTCCAGCGAATGGGTGGAGCAGGCGGAACCCGTTATCCCCCCGTTCGAGGCGGACTGGGCTGACCGGGGGGAGGTCCGACATGTCTTCACGCACTTCGAGCTTCGATTGACGGTCCGTGAAGCTGCGGCGCATGCCGGATGGCGACCCAATGAGGGTATCTGGGCTGACGATGCGGCGCTTGAGCAAGCAGCGCTTCCCAGCGTCATGCGCAAGGTGCTCGCGACAGCGTCCGACTAGGTCCGCCGTTCCTCGGCGGCCTTCCAAGCTTCCAACATGGCGGCAAACAGTGCCTGAGGTGCCAGGGGTTTGGCTGCATAGGCGTCCATGCCGGCATCCCGGCATGCCTGAGCGTCGGCATCAGCGGCATTGGCCGTTAGTGCAACGATGGCCACTTTGGCCATGTCATTGTCCAGCGCTCGGATCTCGGCCGTGGCTTCCAGTCCGTCCTTCACGGGCATGCGGACATCCATCAGCACCATGTCGAAATCCGACTCGGCGATGCGTAGCAGGGCTTCCAGTCCGTTCTCGGCGGTGACGATTTCGCCGCCCAGCGGGGCGAGGAAGGCCGAGGCCACCTGTCGATTGATGAAATTGTCCTCGACCAGCAAGAGTTTGAGGCCCTGGATGGGCTGGTATTCAGGGGTTTCCGCTAGCGCGGCGGGGCCGGGAGCCGGCGCAGTAGGGGAGTTTCCGTCCATGCAGGTGCCCTCGAAGCGCAGGGTGAAGGTCGAGCCTTGCCCCGGCGTGGAATCGGCAAACACCTGACCGCCCATCATCTCCGCGAGGCTGCGGGTGATGGCCAGTCCCAGACCGGTTCCGCCATGTGTGCGGGCGACTTCCGCGCTGGCCTGGGTGAAAGGCGAGAACAGTCGCTGCAGATCCCTGTCTTCAATGCCCATTCCCGTATCGGTG
>NZLV01000225.1 GCA_002694345.1 Maricaulis sp. | reverse complement strand
GACGATCTCGTTGAAATAGGTGTTGTTCACCAGGACGCGCGGCAGGGTGTCGGTGTTCAGCTCCACCTGCCAGGCCCCGTCCGGAGACTGGCGGATGAAGACATCCGGCTCCACCGCCCGGGTGGTGTCGGAGGAGAAGGCCAAGCCCGGCTTGGGCGTGAGGTCACGGATCTCCGCGATCATGTCGTCCAGGTCTTCGCTGTCCACACCACACAGGGATTTCAGCGCGGCATAGTCGTGGCGGGCGAGCCGGTCGAGATTGTCCAGAAGGGCGGCCATGGCCGGATCCAGACGGTCCTTTTCCTTCAGCTGCAGCGCCAGGCATTCGGTCAGGTCGCGGGCCATCACCCCGGCCGGATCGAAGGTCTGGGTGAGCTGCAGAACCCGCTCGATGCGGGCGCGCTCGACGCCCAGCTGGCTGGCAACCTCGTCCAGATCGGCGCGCATATAGCCGTCATCATCGGTCAGATCGATCAGGTGGGCCCCGATCATCTTGTCGACCGGATCGGCCGTCGCCGTGGCGAGTTGTTCGTGCAGATGTTCGGACAGGGAGATGTCGCGCGAGGAATTCGCGATGGCATCATAGTCTTCGCTGACCGAGCCGGATCCGCCCCCCGAACCGGGCGAGGACCACTGGCTGCTGGCGCCCATGGCTTCACCGGGCGCGGCTTCCACGCCGGACAGGTCCGATTTGGAGTCGTCACCGTGCAGCATGTCCGAATCGGCATCCAGCGAATCGCTGGCATCGGCGGAGGGGCTGGCGAGTTCTAGCTCGCGCGGCTCACCTTCACCTTCTTCACGCAGCGATTCGGTGGATGATTCGCGCTCGTCGCGTTCGAGCAGCGGATTGCGCTCGAGCTCGCCTTCGACGAACTCGGCCAGCTCGATATTTGAGAGCTGCAACAGCTTGATGGCTTGTTGGAGCTGGGGCGTCATCACCAGGGACTGGCCCTGGCGCATATCCAGCTTCTGCATCAATCCGGCCATGTGAACCTCTGTTTGGTACGTTTCCTGCAGAGGTTAATCAGCCAAAACTTTCTCCGAGATAAACGCGACGCACGTCCGGGTCGGCCCGGATCTCCGCCGGCGAGCCCTCGAACAGAACTTCACCCTCGTGGATGATCGTTGCTCTGTCAGTGATTTCAAGGGTTTCGCGGACATTGTGGTCGGTGATCAGGATGCCGATTCCGCGTTCTTTCAGGAAGCGGATCAGGTCACGAATGTCGGCAATGGCCAGCGGATCGATCCCGGCAAAGGGTTCGTCCAGCAGCATGAAGGAGGGGCGAGTCGCCAGGGCGCGGGCGATTTCCACCCGCCGGCGCTCACCACCGGACAGGGACGGGGCCGGAGCGTCGCGAAGATGGGAAATGCGAAGTTCTTCAAGGAGTTGGTCGACCAACTCGTGACGTGCCTTGCGATTTTTTTCGACCACTTCGGCGACAGCCAGAATGTTTTGCGCCACGGTCATGCCGTGAAAGATCGACTTTTCCTGCGGCAGGTAACCGATTCCCAGACGGGCGCGCTGATACATGGGCAGGCGGGTGATATCCTCGCCATCCAGCAGGATGCGGCCGTAATCGACCTCGACCAGACCGGTGATCATATAAAAACACGTGGTCTTGCCGGCGCCGTTCGGACCCAGCAGACCGGCGACCTCGCCGCGCTGCAGGGACACGGACACGCCCTTCACGACCGGGCGTTTGCCGTAGGCCTTGCCGATCTGTTCGACCACCAGACCCGGGCGGGCCGTCGCGGCATCAGTGTCTTGCGACAGGGTTTCTTGCAGGGCCATGAGGTCCGATCAGCCAGGGTTAGCGGTTGGACGGGCTGTCGGAGCCCTCGGAAGTGTCATCATCCTGCCGGGTCTGGAGCACGGCGCGAACGCGGCCGCCCTCTCCCGATTCCCAGCTGGAATTGCCGGTCGCCAGATTGGTCACGAAGCGCGTGGCCGTGATGACATTCTCGCCCTGATTGATGACGACATCCCCGGTGAGAACAATGGTCTCCGTGGCCAGGGTGTAGACGCCCTGCTGGCCGCGGGCCCGTTGGGTCGGCGTGATGTAATAGACATCCTCGGTGGCGACGATGCGGTCGATATCGCCCCAGCTGCCCGCGCCGCCATTCCCGGCGCCATTGCCCGTATAGTAGACGTCGATCTGCTGGGCCCGGATCGAGGACGTGCCCTGGATCGCGTTCACATTGCCGCGCCAGATGATCCGGCGTTCCGCATCCAGAACGTCGACATGATCGGCTTCAATGTCGAGCGGGAGGCTGGAATTGCCGATCTGGGCATAAACCGGGGCGAGGCCGGTCAGCATCAGAACGAGTCCCGTCAGGAATTGCCGCATCATTCGTCTTCCTCTTCTGGTGCCGCTTCAACCGGCACCGGCGCTGTCCGGTCCTGAATCAGGCGGGCGCGGACGTTGCCCTCAAATACAATATGATCACCGCCGTCGCGAATCTCATAGCGGTCGGCGCGGATTGTGCCCATTGGTCCGGTGCCCTGGACAGGTTCCTCGCCGGTCACCCGCTCCTCGCGCAAATGGATGCGCGCATGATTGGAGGCGAAGCTGTAGCCCTCGGGTGTCGAGAGATTGACGCTGGAATGCAGGTCCAGTGTCCGGTTGGGCAGGTCGTAGAAACCGGTCTCGGCGAGAACGCGGGAACTGTCCCCGGCCAGGAAATCATAGTCCAGCCGCGGACGCTCCAATTCGGTCACGCCGGGCGCGGCGCCCTCGCGCCGGATGGCGACGTCCGCCGTGATCGCATAGGGCGTCAGGCTTTCATCGCGGCCGGTAAAGCGCGGATTGGTCATCCGGCCCTCGCTGGAGGCGGTCTGCGGGTCGCCTTCACTCGTGCCCAGGCTTCCCGACACCAGCTGAAAGGCGAGCAGGACCAGAATGCCGATGGCCCCCGCCATGAAGACCAGGCGCAGCCCGCGCACGAAAGCGGTTCGCCGGCGGGCGACCTCCAGCGCGAGGGCACGCCGCGGCTCCCAGCTCCCGTGATGGGTGGGCTGCAGGGCTTCCAGGCCGGGAGTGGCAGTGACGCTCATGTCGAGATCTGGGCTGGTGGCGACCTGCCGACGGCAGGCGGATAGTCAGGACAAATGACCCGGCTTTGCAGGCCTTTTCAAGGCAAGCGGCTCAGGAATGGGCAAAAATGTCGGTTTCCGGCCAACCCGCGAGGTCGAGACGGGCGCGTGTTGGCAGGAAGTCGAAACAGGCCTTGGCCAGCTCCATCCGGTTTTCCCGCACCAGCATGGCGGTCAGGCGATCCCGCAGCGCATGCAGGTGCAACACGTCGGATGCGGCATAGTCGAGCTGGGCGGGGGAGAGTTCCTCCGCACCCCAGTCGGAGCTCTGCTGCTGCTTGTCCATATTGATGCCCAGCAGTTCTCGGGTGACATCCTTGAGGCCGTGGCGGTCGGTATAGGTGCGGCACAGCTTGGACGCGATCTTGGTGCAGAAGACCGGCGCCAGCGTGACGCCGAGATAATTTTCCACCATCGCCACATCGAAGCGCGCGAAGTGCAGGATTTTCTCGATCTTCGGATCGGACAGCAGGGCTTTCAGATTGGGGCAGTCATAGCTGGACCGGTCCATCTGGACGACATGGGCATTGCCATCACCGGAAGACAGCTGGACGACGCAGAGCATGTCGCGGGTCAGGGACAGGCCCAGGGTTTCCGTGTCGACCGCGACCGCATCGCCAAAATCGATCCCGGCGGGCAGGTCGCCCTTGTGATAATGCACCGTCATGTCGTCCGTCCTTCTGTGTGACCTGCGTCCTAGCGCCGGGCGGCGGCGGGCGCAATGGCGTCCAGCTTGTCGGACACGCTGGTCCGGTCGTCCCGGTTGAGAAATTGCGGCGGTGAAATCTCGGGCGCAGGGTCGCCGGCAATCACATCGTCCAGAAGGCGGGTCGCGATCCGCCCGTCCTCGGTCTCCAGCCAAGCGCGCCTGCGGTCCAGCAAGGCCTGGCCGGTTTCCGCCACGGTGCGCTGCGTCAGCCGTACGCCGAAGGGGGTTCCGCCCATTGGGCCAGCTTCCCGTTCGCCTCGCATCCGCTCCAGCATCGCCGCGCCGATATGCGGCAGGTAGTGAGAGGGCTCGTAGAAGGCCGGATGGGCGCCGGTCTGGTCGGGTGCCGGTGCGGGCAAGCTGGCGAAAGGCTGGAAACCGGAAAAGTCCCAAAGGACAGCGCCACCGCCCGGCGTGCAGGCGGAGACCGGCGTGCGCTCCGAATAGCGCTCGAACAAGTCCGTCAGCTCAGCCCGGAAAGCCAGGTAATCGGTGCCGCGGCCAGCGCGCCACATGGCTTCCTCGCGCCAGGCATGCAAGGGGTGAAGGAAACCCGTGACCTGCACGCCATTCGCCGTCAGACGATCAAGAACGCTCTCAAACAGCGC
Source organism: Maricaulis sp. (assembly GCA_002694345.1). Taxonomy (GTDB): domain Bacteria; phylum Pseudomonadota; class Alphaproteobacteria; order Caulobacterales; family Maricaulaceae; genus Maricaulis. The sequence continues at coordinate 631 of NZLV01000225.1, read as the reverse complement.
CAGGCGATCCCGGTCGAAATTATAGCCCAGATACCAGCGATACATGCCGCGCGTGCCGCCCTCATAGCGTTCGCGCTGCGCACCGGCGGGATAGGTGTCCGCCCAGGGGACGCGCGGCGCGCCACCGGTCAGATTGTCCGCGATCATCTGGATCGAGGCCCCGAATGTGTTCGGGGACAGGGCCACGCGGGCGAGGGAGAAGACACGGTTGCCGTCGGTGAGGGCGGACAGCCAATAGGTCGCCTTGGCCTTGGAATGCGTGCCGAATTCGTCGAGATCCAGGCCGATCACCACGCAGTTCAAAGTGGGGCTCTTAGCGGCCAGGGCTGCGGCCTGGCTCAGCTCGAAAATATTCGTGCCGCGCATGCCGGCATTATAGAGTCCGCCCGGCCAGTCTTGCGGTTCGCTGGGAAAGCCGTCCACCGTGCGCGAGGAACCCAGGATGATGGACCGGTCTTCGCCGCGTGCCAGCCGGTCGGCAACATGGACGCGGCCGCCATCGTCCAGCAGGCGCGTATCGCGGCCGGTCAGGCCCGGAATGTCCGGCGCACCGGTAATGCCGAACGGGTCAACCAGCGTGTTGAAGCCGGCAAACAGGATGAGCGCGGCGAAAAGGGTGGCCAACAATGTC
>NZLV01000224.1 GCA_002694345.1 Maricaulis sp. | reverse complement strand
GTCGGCTATGACCAGGTCTCGGTCAATCTCAAGGAAGGCGAGCAGAATGGCGAGGCCTGGCGCGCCATCCAGCCGCAAGGCCTGGTGCCGGTGCTCGAGCATGACGGCCAGCAATTGCTGCAATCGCCGGCCATCCTGGAATGGATGGACGAAACCTGGCCGGAACCGGCCCTCCTGCCGGCCGACGCGGCCGGACGCGCCAAGGTGCGCGGCTGGACCTCGATCATCGCCTGCGACATCCACCCGGTGCAGAATCTGCGCATCCTCAAGGCGGTTGCTGCGGAAGGCGGAACCGGGTTTGACGGCATGAAGGCCTGGGCCCAGCGCTGGATCCAGTCGGGCCTGGAATCCCTGGAGACCCTGGTCGCCGCCCAGGATCGCGAGACCCCCTTCCTCTATGCCGAACGCGCCGGCATGAGCGAGGTCTACCTCGTGCCGCAAATGTACAATGCGCGGCGGTGGGGCGCGGACCTGTCCAACTGCCCCACCCTGGTTGCCGCAGACGAAGCGGCCCGGGCCCTGCCGGCCTTCGCCGACGCAGCCCCGGAGGCCCAGCCCGACGCCGAACCGGACGCCTGATCCCGCTCCGGCCTCAGACCGGCGTCCAGAAGCTGTTCACGATCTGCCACTCGCCGCCGACGCGCAGCAGGAAGACCCATTCGGTCCGGTCCGCCGCATCGATCCGCGCCGCGCCCGTCGCCCGCGTCGCCTCGAACACCGTGACCTCGGACGCCGTCTCGCTGGCCCCGGCATCGGTCACCGAAAAGGCGATGGTCTCCAGCGTCTCCGGTGCCAGGAATTCCCGCGCGCCGTTGCGATCCACATGGCGCCGGTCGAAATCGGGATAGACCGATTGCGTCACCGCCCCGGCATCCCCGGCATCCCAGGCCGCCGCATAGGTCTCCACCCGCGCACGAATGGTCGCCATGTCGGCGTCGCGCTGCGGATTGTCGATCCAGTCGAACGCCCCATAGGCACAATTCACCAGCACCCACTCGCCATTGATCCGTGTGCCGAGGAAGAAATCATACCAGTCCGTATCCGCCGTCAGCTGGAATACGCCGACCGTGTCCGTGGCGTCGAAGAAGCGGACATCCACCGTCGAGCTGACCGGGTCCAGACGCCCGTCCGCATTGTAATGCTCGCCCAGAATGCGCAAATCGCCCGGCGTCAGGTTCTCGATCGCCATCGGCCCGAAACCCTGGAAGTTCGGCCGCAGGCCCAGCTTCGACAATTCCGGATGCACGGTGGACAGGACCTGGTCCGCATCGCGGGCATAGAAGCCCCGGGCGAAGCGGTCGGCGAGCCCGGCCAGCGCCGTTTCTGTCTCACTGTCCTGGGCCCAGGCGGATGGCGTGGCCAGTGCCGCCAGCGCGGCCATTGCGGTCAAGGCGTGATGGAATTTCATGGTCAGTCTCCCCTGTCTGGCGCGCAGACTAGACACAGTCCGGCGCGGGGAGAGGTTTCATTTCGGTCACACGCCTCACATGGACGTGAACACTATCGCCGCAGGCTCTGCCGCCGCCGCGAGACCAGGATCATCCACACCCATTCCACCGGCCCCAGCCGGAAGCGCGGGACCCAGAACCAGGCTGCGGCCAGCAAGCCGGCATTCAGTCCCAGCGCCATCACCAGCAGGCCCCAGCGCGGCACCAGCCCGAACAGGGTCAGGCCCGGCAGCCCGCTGAACAGGAAGACCAGCAGGATGGACACGCCCAGATATCCGCTCAGCCAGACCTGGCCCAGCCGCGCCAGCGCCTCGGTCGCCGGCCGCAACACGCCCGCCTTGCACGCCAGCAGGACCATCGCCGGGATCCCGAACACCAGGCACAGGCTTCCTGCCATGCCGGCCAGGCTCGTTGCGAACAGGCCGGAGGGCGCAAAACCGGTCGACAGGGCTTGCAGGCTGGCCCAGCCACTCAGCGGCAGGCCGATCCCCAGCGCCACCATCCCGCTCATCACATAATCCTGCATCGACCAGTCCGGCCCGAAGAAGCCGGTCCGCCAGGCCGCCATGCCCAGCAGCATCGCCCCGATGATGCCACCGCCCAGGAACACGATCAGGATCAGTTCCTGCATCACGGCAAACCCCATATTCGCCGGCCAGCGCGCCAGGAAGCCGGACCGATAGGTCTCCGTCAGGGCCGCGACACGCTCCGGCGGAAAGCCCAGCGCCGTTTCCGGCGTCACCGTGTCACCGGTCAGCCCGCCCAGCGCCGCGCCGCCGGCGAGGACCAGCACCGTCATCACCACCAGACCGCCGCCCAGCCCGATCTGGGTCACCAGGCGCAGCCGCGCGCCCGCAGCCGCGATCATGCCGGCAATCGCATAGACCGCCAGCAAATCCCCGAACCAGAACAGATAGGCATGCACCAATCCCAGCAGCAGCAGCCAGCCCAGCCGGCCCCATTGCTGCCCGCCGGCCGGTGCGGACACCTGGTCCAGCGCGCCCAGCCAGGCACCCGTCAGCACGGCGAGAAGAATGGCAAACACCGGTGAGAACAGCGTGTCGATGACCCACCAGGCGATCTGGTTCACGGGCTGGTGGAAATCACTGCCCAGGGTCGGCAGCACGCTGACCGGCCAGGCCAGCGCATAGGACTGGATGGAGGCGATCACCAGTCCGCACAGGCTCAGACCCAACAGGGTTTCATAACCATGCCGCGAGTCTGATGTCGGCCAGGGGATCATGCCGTTTTACCCGACAAATCAATCACGTCCGACAACCCCTGCCCCATTTCCGCCATTCTCTTACAAAGATTTCACGAAACAGCGGCGTTTCGTGAATTGCCTTCGCGCACGGTGTCGCGCATAGAAAAATCATACCTTTGAGGGATCGTAAGGCGCACTCGGAAAATGATCCAGCTGCTGTCATCGCTGATCGAATGGCTGGCCATTCTGACCCTGTCATCCATCGGGATCGACATGGAACCGGTCGGCTGTGCGTCGCTGACGCCGACCGAGTACCGCACGGTCACCGCCGTCTACACCCCGGGTGACGACGCCTTTGCCTGGTCCACCGATGCGGCCAGCGATTGTGTCGATGCTGCCGTGCGCATCCTGCCGATCAATGACACGCCCTATCTCGTCACGCAGACCCCGACCGGCTACGACAGCTGATCCGGCGAACCGGTCCCGGCCCGGCTTTCACGTGATGTTTTCCCCGCAAATCTCTCTACTGCATAGATTATCTGTGTGCGTCACGCGCATTCGGGCCTATTCTCTGTCATAATTCCATGCAGGCCTTGCGCGATCCCGGATCGGACGCTTGGCTGGTTGGCAGACAATCGGGCCCGACATGACGGAAAAGACCCAGACCCAAACCATCAAACTGGCGGAGATGGAGATGACGGACGAGACCGCGGACAACCAGGTCACGACCGCCCGGCCGAACGCATTGGCAGCGCCGCGGCCCGAGGCCGCTGGCCTGGACGGGGTTCCCGACACGCCCGGCGGTGGCTGGCTGGTCTGGCTCGGCTGCGTGTTTGCCCTGTTGTGGATGGGCGCTGCCGGGGCCTTCATCTGGGGCTATCTCGGTGTGCAGTCGCTGGAAGACCTGACCCGCTACGGCTTCGGCCAGCTGACCGGCCTGTCCGTCTTTGCGCTGGCCCCGGCCCTGCTCTTCATCATGGGTGGGCTGATGGCGCGCGAGGTTCGGCGCAACGGCCACAATACCCGCCGTGTCGAGATCGCCCTGCGCCGCCTGGCCGAACCGGCCCATCACGCCGAGGCCGAAGTCCGCTCCCTGTCCAATGCGGTCGCCGGCGAGGTCGAACGGATCAATGCCGCGCTGGAAAGCGCCCTGGCCCGCCTTGCGGCCATGGAAGAAGTCATCACCCACCACGCGGACACGCTGGAACAATCGGCCACTGATGCCCGCGACCGGACCGAGACCTTGCTCAGCGGCCTGCGCACCGAACGCCAGCGCTTGTCGGAAGTCTCCGAGAGCCTGGACGACAAGGCCGCCCTGATCGCCGCCGCCATCTCCGACCAGTCGAAAATGGTCGCCGCCGCAGCCGAACTCGCGGCCTCCCAGGCCAGCGACAGCGAGCGCCGCATCCGCGCCAGTGTCGACGACCTCAATGATGCCGGCAGCTCGATCATGGAGCGCAGCGACCAGGCCGCCATCATCCTGTCGGAACGGACCGGCCATCTGCGCGACCTGTCCGAGACCCTCAAGGAACGCTCGGAAAATCTCGACGCGGCCTATGTCAAACACCGCCAGCGCCTGGCCGATGCCGGCGAGGCCCTGCGGGCGGAACAGGAAAAGATCGCCGCCGCCCTCGACTTCCACAAGGCGGAGCTGGAAGTCATGGCCAAGACCGCCGGCGATGGCGCTTCAGCGCTCAATGATGCCGCCTCGGCCGGCGCGCTCGCCTTCCGCGAAGCGGTCGAGGCCGCCGTGTCCCAGGCCGACGATCTGGCCAGCCGGGTCCGCTCCGAAACCGACAATGCGGCCTCAGAACACGAGGCCGCGCTCGCCCGTCTGGTCGCCGCCGCCCAGGAAGCCAAGACCATTTCCGATGCCGCCATCGAAGCGATCGAAGCCCAGGCAGATGTCGTCGCCGCCAAGGTCGAGAAAACGAATGAGAGCGCCTATGAAGCCGCCCGTCGTTCCGACGAGGCCTTCGAACAGCGTCTGGCCGAAGCCGACAAGCTGACCCAGCGCGCCTCGCGGGCCGCCGACGAAGCCGCCGAGTCGGTTCGCAAGCGCCTGGCCGATGTGCTCAAGACAGCCCGCCAGGAAAGCGAGACCATCGAACGCCATCTGGAAACCATGGCCGAGCGCCTCGCGGAAATGCCGAACATGGCCCGCGACCGGGCCCAGGAAGCCACTGATGCCGTGCGCCGGGGGCTGGATGGTCTCAATTCCGCTGCGCTCGCTGCGGCCGAAGAGGCGCAGGAAATCGATGCGGCCTTCCAGGCCCGCATTCGCCAGAACTATGAATTGCTCAGTGATTTCATGCTGCGCATGGGATCGGTCGCCGGTGGACGCCGAGCGCCGGATCTGGGCCTGAACGAATTGCCGGACCCGCTGGCCCGCCGCCCCCGCAGCGAGCCGCCGGCTGAAACGCCGGCCGCACCGGCCGAGGACAGCGCCAAGACCGACAAGCCGGAAACCGCGCCGGATGCGGCCCGTCAGGGCCCGCAGGTGGGAACACCCGATCGAGGTCAGCGCCGGACCGGTGATCCCGGCTGGCGCTGGAAGGACCTGCTCTCTTCCATGCCCGAGGACCAGGACGACACGCCCTCACCCTCGCGCCGTCGGCGCAAGCCGGACGAGGACTAGGCTCTAGTCCTCGCTGGGCTGGCTGGCCACGAGACCGGCCGACCAATCGGAAATCGATCCGCTGACATCCATGGCAGCCTCATCAAAGGCGGCCACGATGCTGCGCGTCCGGTTCTCGGAAGCCCGGACTTCCGCCGTGAACACCTGTGCGCCGACAAAGCGGCGGCCGCGTTCCGACACCAGACGGGCGGCCAGGCGCACCTTCACCAGCGGCGCACTGTCCTCGCCACGGTCATAGACGGCTTCGAATTCGCGCAGATCCAGACGCAATTCATAATCCGCCCGCACCCCGTCTTCCGGGCGGGCTGGAACCAATTGCCCCTGGCCGGCATTGAAGCTGTCGATCATCAGGTCCTGGACCACTTCCGGGGCCGGTGAGATCCAGCGCGCGCCATGGATATAGGCCAGACTCTGGCCCGGACGCAGCACGGCGATCGTATCGCCGGCCAGACCGCGCGGCGCGACCGGCAGTTCAATCAGCACGACGGTCCAGTCAGACCCCGTCCATTCGTTCGGCGCCGGCGCCGACAGGCGGTAGACCGATACAGGCTCCGGTTCCGGCAGAAGCGACACACAGCCGGTCAGGCCGGTCAGGGCCAGGGCCAGGGCCGCCGGTTTCAAAAAGCGGGCAGCACTCATTGCGGCACCTCCACGGTTTCGCGCGGTGATCCGGCGACAAACCCGCCGGGATTATGTTCGATTTCCGAAGCAATGCGCTCCAGCGTCGCGGCCAGCTGACGCATGTCAGCCGAAGCGCGGTTCAGATTCTCCAGCCCGTCCTCGGCAAAAGCCTCGGCAGCAGGCGTGATCGTCATCATGAACTGATTGGTATTGCGGGCTGCCAGATCCACCGACAGGGCCGCCTGACCGGTCTGGTTCACGGCCGTGGTCAGCTCATTGTTCAGGAAGCTCTCTGCCGTGACGGCAAAGGACTGCATGGAATTGGCGGCCAGGGAAATGTCCTGCGCGGCCTGGTCCATCCGGCCCACCGCCGTGCGCATGTCCTCGATCAGGGCCTCTTCCGCGCTCAGGCGCTCGGTCAGCTCGCGGACATTGGCCAGGGTCTGGGACACTTCATCCACATTCTGCTCGCTCAACAGGGCCGACAGGCGGATCAGGGCGGTCTGGGCGGCATCCAGCACGTCTTCGGAGCCCTCGAACAGACCTTCCAGCTGGGCGCGCCGGGCATAGATTTTCGGAGGCTGACGCCCCGGCGGGCTCAGCAGGCGCTGCGCCTCCGGCGTCCCGCCCGTGATCAGGACATAGGACAGGCCGGTCAGGCCCTGCGGCTCTAGCTGGGCGGAACTGTCGACCCGGACCGGCGTCTGCGCCAGCACGCGGATGCGGGCAATCACCCGGCTCTGCTCGTC
>NZLV01000223.1 GCA_002694345.1 Maricaulis sp. | reverse complement strand
CGGCATCAGGCCGGCGGCCAGCGGGACGCGGCGCCTGTAGAAGACATTCGCGCCTTCGGAGAACCAGGAGGTGGCCCCCGGCTGGCCGGACACGCCGCCCACCCATTTATGGCTCATCTCGTGGATGATGGTGATGTTGATCCCGTCCAGTTCCTCGGTGTCTTCGGGATAGGAGAGCATGAAGGAATTGATCAGGCCGGCGCCGCCGCCGCCCGGATAGGGATTGGCGCGGGCGAAGAAGGTGTAGGGCTCCGGGTTCTCGATCCCGAAGAAGTCGAGCTGGGCCTGGTAGACCTCTTCGGCCCAGGGCATCACCGTGTCCGGATCGAAGGGCGGATTGTCGGTCCAGTAGGCGCGGTAGGCATGGTCGCCGGCATCGTCCGGATAGTGTCCCATCGGCCCGGCCATGTAGTAGGCGGTGACCAGACGGCTCGCCGGTCCGGGCGTCATCACCTGGCCTTCTCCGAAGCTGGACGCCCCGATGGAGCCGTCCGGCATGGCGGAGAGATCCCAGTCCAGATCCACCATGAAGGGGCGCGGCGTTGCCGGGACGACGAGGAAGGTATTGCCCGCGCCGGACACGATCGTGTCGTTCAGGCGCAGGTCAAAGGGCGGGCCGGCCCCCAGCTGCGGGATCACCAGATCGATCGGGGCCCGATAGGTCACCGTGACCAGGCCCTCCAGATCACGCTCGGCTTGCCAGTGGCGCCAGTAAAGGAAATTCGTCGGGTCGGGATCGTCATCGGCACGGACCAGGGAGACCGGGCCGGACGCGTCGCTGACCGAGATGTCGGCCACACCGTCCTCGCCATAGGCAACCGCCTCGACACCCGCGAAAATCGCCGGGGAGGTCAGGAAGGGCGTATTCGCCTCGACCGGCAGCCCGCTCATTTCCAGCGTGACATCGATATAGGCGGCTTGGGTTTCGCTGGCTGTGTCGATGCCGCCGGGGGCGAGCGTAACGTGCAGCATGGGCAGGCCCGGCTGCGTCGCGGCCGGGGCAGCGTCCGGGGTCGGTGCTGCGGCCGTGTCCTCGGCCGGCGTGCAGGCCGCGGTCAGGGTAAGGCCTGCCAGCAAGGCGGCCAGTTTCAGGCCCGCATGAGGCTGCGACTTGTTTCCCCGGATCGGCATGGACACTCTCCTCTTTCCCGTCCCCTCAGCCTAGCGCATCGGGGCGGGAAAGGTTTTGCCTATTCTGCGTGCGCGCGCGGCAAGTTTATTCGCGGATCGCACCTGGCTCTGCCCTTGCCGCATCACTTAGCTGTATGGGTGGGCATTACCGATATGTAAGGTCGTGTTGGGACGATTTCCCGGCAAGACAGTTCTCCAGTGGCTGGCTGCGCGCATAACGAATGCGCCAGGTCGGGTTTGGAGGCGTGATAAGGAATGAAACCGGGCTGGCCGGGCCCGTATTCTGGCTGCCGGTATCAAGCGTTTGGAGGAGGCTGCGATGACCGAGACCGCGAATGGGGGACTGACCCGACGGGCCTATCTGGCCGGAGCAGCCGCACTGCCCCTGGCCAGCGGTGCCGCGCGCGCCTCCACCCAGCCGGCGGCTGCCGAACCTGCCGCCGCGTCCTCGGCCCTGCCCGACCTCACCGAATTTCCCGGCATTGAAGGCACCTATCTCAATTCCGGATCGGTCCACCCGGTCAGCCAGGGTGCCCGGCGGGCGGTCGAGACCTATCTCGCCTCGCGCAGCATGAATGGCGAGGGCGGGGACTATTCGATCGGCCGCCTGCGCCGCTCCGTGCTCGAGCGCTATGCCGCCATGGTCAATGCGGACGTCTCGGAAGTCGCCTACATCACCTCCACCTCCGCCGGAGAGCAGATGGCGGTGCGCTGTCTGGGCCTGCCGCGCCGGGGCGGCCGGATCGTCACCGATGTGCTGCACTTCTTCGGCTCCTTCCATCTCTACAACGAGCTGGAAGCGGCCGGGATGGAGGTCGTCATCATCCCGATGCGCGACAACCGGATCCATCTGGAGGACATGGCCGCCGCAATGACGCCGGACACGCGCCTGGTCTCCATCTCGGCGATTTCCACCATCAACGGTTTCCAGCACGATCTGGCGGCCGTCACCGAGATGGCGCACGCCCATGGCGCCCATGTCTATGTCGACGCGGTCCACGCCGTGGGCTCCGTGCCCGTGGACGTGAAGGCGTCGGGCATCGATTTCATGGCCAATTCCAGCTTCAAGTGGATGATGGGCGATATGGGGCTGGGCTTCATGTATGTCCGCGCCGATCTCATTCCCCAGCTGGAGCGGCCGCAGGCCGGCTACCAACAGCTCGCCACCTTTGCCAGCCATGCCTATCCCTATGATCCGCCCGGCGATGAGCCGTTCGAGACGGGCGCCCGGGACGATGCCACCGGCCTGTTCGCGATGGGGACGTATTCCAATACGGGCGTGGCCCATCTGGACTGGTCGATCGATTATCTGACCGGGCGCGGCGTGGCGAATATCCAGGCCTGGCGCCAGCCCCTCATCGAGAAGGCGCGCCGGGAAATGCCGCGTCTGGGCTTTGAGCCGCTGACGCCGGAAGACAGTACCGGGCCGCTTATCGCCTGGGCCCGCCAGAACGCCCGTGCCGATCTCCATGAGCGGTTGCAGGCGGCAGGGGTTCAGGTCTCGTTGTCCTGGCACCGGCTGCGCATCTCGCCCTCCGTCTTCAATTCCGAGGCGGACATTGATCGCGTGCTCGAGGCGCTTTCTTGACGGCCAGCCCCCTCTTTCTGGATGCCTCCACGGTCCGGCGAAGGCTGGACATGGAGACATGCATCCGCCTGATGCGCACGGTCATGCCGGAGCTCTCATCGGGCGAGGAAGGGGAGTTGTTGCGCAGTTTCATTGCGCTGGGCGAGGGGCAGACCTTCGCCCTCATGCCCGCCGCGCTGACCGGTGATCAGGGGTTCGGCGCCAAACTGGTCAGTGTCTATGCCCATGCCGATCACAAGGCGCATGAGGGACTGGTCATCCTGTTTGACCGGGTCAGTGGCAAGCCGGTCTGTGTCGCCGATGCCGCGGAGATCACGCGGATCCGGACCGCCGCGATGAGTGCAGCGGCCACGGATGTCCTGGCCCGTCCGGACGCCAGCCGCCTGGCCCTGATCGGCACCGGTCTTCAGGCGCGCGCCCATATCGACGCACTCGCCCGCATCCGCACGCTGGACGATATCGCCCTGTGGGGCCGCAATCCGGACAAGGCCGAGGCGCTGGCCGCCGAGTTGCGCGCGTCCGGCTTTCCGGCCCGTGCCTGCGCTTCGGCACAGGTGGCGGCGGAGGGCGCCGACATGATCTGCACGGTGACTGCGTCGCGTGACCCGGTCCTGAAAGGCGAGTGGGTGAAACCGGGGGCGCATGTGAACCTGGTTGGATCCTCCGGGCCCATGGCGGCCGAGGCGGATACTGCGCTGCTGGTGAAGGCCCGACTGCTTCCCGACCACCGCCCCCATGTCGAAGCCCATGGCGGCGAGGTTTTGCGGGCGCTGGACAGTGGTGAATACACGCTGGACCGGCTCGACGCCGAAATCGGCGATGTCCTGGCCGGCCGGGCGCCGGGCCGCCGCGCGGCCGATGACATCACCGTCTACAAATCCCTGGGTCATGCCGTGCAGGATCTCGCTGCTGCGGCCTGGCTCCATCAGACCCTGCGGAGTCCGACATGAGTGAAGTGCGTGAGCTGAAACAGGGCGTCGGTCTTTTGCCGGTCGTGGCGCTGGGCCTGGGAACGGCGATTGGCGTGTCGATCTTCTCGGTCATCGCCCCGGCCACCGAACTGGCCGGACCTGCCATGCTGCTGGCCGTGCCGCTGGCCGCCATCCCCATGTTTGTGATCGCGGTGACCTATGCCTTCATGGGCTCGACCCTGCCGACCTCGGGGGCTTCCTATGAATGGCCGCGCCGTTTCGTGTCGGAAAAGCTGGCCTTTGCCATCGTCTGGCTGCGCATTGCCGGCAATGTCGGAGCGATGTTCATCCTGTCACTGGTCCTGGTGCGCTATCTCTCCTTCCTCATTCCCCTGCCGACCAAGGCGGCGATGGCCGGCCTCTTCGTGATCGTATTCGGTCTGAACCTGTTCGGTGTGGCCCTGGCGGCGTCGATCCAGATCGTTCTGATGGCCGCTCTCGTGGTCTTCTTCGGCATTTTCGCGGTCACCGGCGCGCCGGCGGTTGATCCCGCCGTCTTCACGCCTTTCATGCCGAATGGCTGGGGCGGCGTACTGGCGACCATCCCGCTCCTGGTTGGCCTGTTCTTCGGGATCGAAGCGGCGACCGAAGTGGGCGGCGAGGTGCGCGACGGACGCCGCAATATTCCGCTGGGCATCGCCATCGCCATCATCACATCGGTGATCGTCTATCTTCTGGTCGCAGGTGTCTGTCTCGGTCTGCTCGGGCCGCAAGCCCTGGGGACCAGCGAAACACCGGTCCTGGACGCCGTGGCGGTACTGATCGGCGAGGAACGGGCGCGACCGGTCGTGGCCCTGGCCGCTGTGGCCGCCATCGGTACGTCGCTCAATGCGCTGTGCATGACGTTCAGCCGGTCCTTCTACGCGATGGGCCGGGCCGGGGCCCTGCCGGCCTTCTTCGGCCGGGTGCACCCGAAATTCGGGACGCCGCATTTCGCGCTGGCCGCCGCCTTCATCGCCTGTATGGCGGGGCTGCTCTTCCCGGTAAACCTGGCCGCCTTGTTCCTGGCCGTGAACATCCCGGTCCTGCTCAAATTCTGCACGACCTGCCTGTCCGCGATCCGCATCGTGCGGACGCGTCCGGACCTGCATGAAAAGGCCGGTTTCAAACTGTCGGCCCGGTCGGTCCAGATCTGGGCGGTGCTGGGCATCATCATGGCTGTCGGTGTGACCCTGTTGGGAATTTCCACGGACTGGCGGCCCTATCTCATTCTTGCCGGCTGGGGCCTGGTCGGCGTGATTGTCTACATCATCCACCACCGCAACAAGCCGGTGACCGACCCGGAGCCCAGCGCATGATCCAGTTCCCGTCCCGCCTTTTCGCCGCGACCGCTTTCCTGGCCCTGGCCGCCTGTGCGCAGCCGGAGGCCCCCCGCGAAACCGGTCTGCCGACCGGGGCCAGCGCCAGCAGCGCGCATGAGGGCGTCTTCAACGGTGTGCCGGTGTCCTACACGGCGCTGGTGGAGACGACGCTTCTGCCGGGCGCAGACGGTGAGACGGCCGGACGGATGGTGACCACCACCTATCTGGCTGACAGCGATGACCCGGACACCCGTCCGGTCCTCTTCCTGTTCAATGGGGGGCCGGGCGCCTCGACCACGCCGCTGCATTTCGGGGCCTTCGGCCCGCAGCGGCGTTTCGGGGAAGAAGAAGCGCAAGTCCTGGCACCCAATCCGGACAGTCTTCTGGACGTGGCGGACCTGGTCTTCATCGACCCGATCGGCACCGGCTATTCCACGCCGGAAACCGAGGAAGACGGCGCGCAATTCTGGAGCCCGCAGGGGGATGCGGAATCGGTCGCCGCGGTGATCCAGTCCTGGCTGTTGCGCCATGACCGGGAAGCCTCGCCGCGCTACGTGCTGGGCCAGTCCTACGGCACGGTCCGCGCCGGCGCGATCACCCGGGCCGCCCCCGATCTCGATCTGGACGGCATCCTTCTCTTTGCCCTGGTTTCAGACATGCGCGAGGGCGATGTGTCCTATGCGGTCCGCTTCCCGACCATGGCTGCCACGGCCTGGTATCACGGCCGTATCCCGCAGGACGGCCGCACTGCCGAACAGGTCTTCGAGCAGGCCGTGGCGTTTGTCGAAACGCGCTATTGGCCGGCCCTGAATGAAGGCGAGAACCTGTCCGAAGCGGACCGGCTGGCGATTGCGGACGAAATGTCAGCCTGGATCGGCCTGCCGGCCGATTATATCGCGGGGCTGGATCTGCGCCTGAGCAACCGGGATTTCATGCTGCATCTTCTGGAAGACGAGGGCGTGCGCACCGGTCAGCTGGACACGCGCGCCACACGCTCGCTCGACGCGCCGGCCCAGCGTCCGCCCTATGATGATCCGGGACTGTCCTATCATCCCGACAGTGTCGACACGTCGGGTCTGCAAAACGCGCGCGGCTTTGATCCGGCCGAGCATGCCTCCATCGTGGAAGCCTATTTCCAGGACTGGCTGGGCTTTGAACCGGCGACGCCCTATCGCGCGCTCAATCTGGATGTGAATCGGGCCTGGGATTGGGGTCCGGACGGCTTCACCGGCTTTGGTGGCACGAATGCGTATTATGCCGAGGCGATGGCGGCAGACCCCGGTCTGCGCCTGTTCTGGGCGGCGGGATATTATGATCTGTCGACCCCGGCCTATGCCGGCCGGCATGGTCTGGCGGAAGCGGGTGTCCCGGCTGACCGTCTGACGGCCGCCTATTTCCCGGCCGGCCATTCGGTGTTCGTGGGAGAGGCCAATCGCGCGCTTCTGGGTGACGCGGTGCGGGACTTCCTGGTCCCGCACGCAGACTGATCAGAAATCCAGGGCGGGAAGGCCGGCGGCTTCGGCTTTCTCGGCCAGGAATTGGCCGCAGACCAGGTCCTGGACGATGTGTCCGAGGGATTTGTAGACCGTGACCTCATCAGCTGAGGTGCGTCCGGCCAGCTGGCCCAGATAGACCTGGCCGATCTCGCCGACCACATGATCGTCATCGATCAGGCCCGCGGCCTTGGCCGAGAGGAATTCGGCCCCCTGTTCCAGCGCGCCGGCCCGGTGATCCGCGATGAAGCGGGCCCGGGCGACCAAGGCATTGTCGATCTCCACCGGTCCGGCATAGCTCGACCCGACCGCATTGACATGCGTGCCCGGCTTCACCTGGTCGCTGGTGACCAGCGGTTCGGCGGAGGCGGTGATCGTGCACACGATATCGGCCTGTTCCACGGCGCGGGCGATGTCTGGCTCGGCGCGGACATCCAGTCCGGTGAGGGCGGATTGTTCGCGGGCAAAGGCGTCGGCCTTCTGCGCGGACCGGCCCGTAACCCAGACGGTTTTCAGGGTGCGAATTTGCGCGATGGCGTGAAGATGTGACGCGGCCTGTTCGCCATAGCCGACGAGGGTCAGCACGCTCGCATCGGGCCGGGCCATCACATCGGTCGCCGCGGCGCTGGCGGCACCGGTGCGGATACCGGTGACCTCGCCGGCATGGACCAGGGCCACGGGCTTTCCGGTTTCCGGTTCGAACATCAGGATCCCGCCCTGGTGGGATTGCAGGCCCTGGGCGCCATTGCCGGGGAACACGCTGACGAGTTTGGCCCCGAAGGAATCCCATTCTCCCAGCGCGCCGGGCATCAGGCCGAACATGCGCCCCTCGGCCATGCGCAGGATGGAACGGAGGGGCTGCAGGCTTTGTCCGTTGGACAGGATCATCATGCCGGCGCGGACCAGGCGGATGGCCTCCGGATACGTCAGGTGCTGACGGACAAAATCCCGTCCGATGACCCGCATCAGTCTGCGGCCCCAGCAGTGGGCAGGACAACCGGTTCCACGAAGGGGTCAATCCCCATGGCGCGGTGCATTTCGGCCGGCAGATAGGCCACGCCATCCTTCATCACCAGGCGGATGCGGCGGATCTCGGAGATATTCTCCAGCGGATTGCCGGGCACCAGGATGAAGTCGGCGCGCTTGCCGACCTCGATCGAGCCCAGCCAGGCATCGCGGCCCATATGGCGCTCGGCTTCCAGTGTCGCATAGGCCAGGGTGCGGGCCGGGGAAATGCCGGCCTGGACATAGAGTTCCAGTTCGCGGTGCACGGTAAAGCCATAGCCATTATCCGTGCCCGGCAGGAGGCGGATGCCGGACCGGTCCAGCAGGGCGAGCGTGTCCAGCAGGGCCTGGAAGCCTTCCGTGTATTCGCGGTCATCTTCCTCGTCATTGATGGTCACGAAGGCGCGGCGGCGGCTGCGCTGCACGCCGACCGGCATGTGTTCGACATGGCCGCGCGAGGAGGAGGAGAACTCGCCCGAGCGGGACATCATCAGCAGTTCCAGCGTCACGGCGGTCGTGTCCAGCGCGGTGCCGTGTTCCTGCATCAGGCGCACCGTGTGCTGGACGGGTTCGGAGTTGAGATCCAGATCGCCACCGCGGCGCATGCCGGTCAGACGGATCGGCGTGCGCGTGTCCTCGCCCTCTTCCAGCATCCAGCCCAGCATGAGCTGGTTGATGTGGGCGATGTCGGCATAGCCGGTCTCGATGGCATAGTCCGGCGACACGAAAGCGGGGACGTGGCCGGTGACGGACAGGCCCCAGGCATGGGCTTCCTCGACCATCGGCGCGATCCATTCGCCCGGTACGGAATTGTAGATCTTGATCTGCCAATAGCCGTGGGAAGCGTACCAGCGCACCGCCTCCAGCGCCTCGTCCAGCGAGGCGGCGATGATGCCGGTGTGGACGGAGTAATCGCTGCGTCCCTCGATCATGCCCGACAGCATGGCCCGCGGCCCGGCGATTTCTCCGCTCTCGATCCGGTCCATCAGGCGCAGCACGCCGTCCGGGCTGTTGCCCATGTCGCGGACACTGGTGACGCCGGCAGAGATGTAGCGCAGGGCCCGGTCGGCCCCGAGATGGGCGTGCATGTCGTGCAGGCCGGAGACCAGCGTGCCGCCCTCGCCATCGATGACCAGATGATCCTCGCCGATCCAGGCATCGTCGTCCGGCTGGATGGCGGTGATGGAATTGCCGAACACGGTGACGGCGGAGGGTTCTGACAGCACGCCTTCATCCGGCTGGAAGATCCGCACATTCCGGATCACGACCGGCTGGTCGAAGGAATGGGCCAGCTGGTCCTGCAGGGCTTCCAGGTGCGCATTCTCCATCTCGGCCCGCAAGCCGGACAGGGTTGCCGCGAGGTCCTGATGGTCTTCCAGAATGGTCATGCCGCCGGAGAAATTCGCAACCAGGCGGTCCTCGCCGTCCAGCAGGACATAGCCGGAGCCCAGGCCCAGCCCGGTGAGGCGGAAAATCCGAGCGCCCTCGAGCCCGTCAAAGGTCAGTTCGGTCTCGATTTCCTCGATGCTCAGCGTGCCCGCCGGCGCCACCGGCAGACTGTCGCCGCCCGAGGCCAGCACGGCGCGGACATAGAGGCCGTCGCTCCAGGGGCTGCCATCATTGACGATATAAAGCTGCGGCGTCTCGACAGCGATGGAGCCGCTTTCCGACTGGCTCTCCCAGGTCAGCACGCCGCCCGACTGGGTCATGCTTTCCGCGACCGGATCGCCGAACAGGGAATTGCCGCTGATCTGCCAGGAGACCGGGATGCCGTTGGCGTCCAGCTCGATTTCCTGCGTGTTGCGGGCGCCGCGGCCATTGGAGCGAACGCCATATTCCAGGCTGACATGGGCGCCGTCGATCGTCGCGGTCAGCGTGCCGACCTGTTCGCCTGCCTGGATCACCACGTATTCGTCGACGCTCTGGGCCAGGGCGGTGGTGGTCAGGCCAAGGCACAGGCCCAGCGCACTGAGCGCACGGACAAGACAGGAGGGGGCAATACGCATGACGGACTCCGCAATCAGGCTCGCAGGATAACTTATGTCAGCCTAGGCCGTCCGGACCGGAGAATGATGCCTTTTCCCGCAGGGCGGGCCCGGTCTTGGGCAAACCTATGTCCGTGCGTCCCGCTGCCGGGTGAATTTATGCGGACACCCGGCCGGGCTCAGGTGTATTGCATCTTCACCGGCAGGGCGGTCGTGTTCTTCATCTGTGACAGGGCCACGATGGAGCTGACATCCTCGACGCCGGGCAGCTTCAGGATCGTGTCGAAGATGAACTCCTGGTACCATTTGATGTCCGGAGCCACGACCTTGATGAGGGCATCCCGCTCGCCGAGGATGGAATAGCATTCCACCACTTCCGGGATGGCCAGGACGGCCCGCATGAATTTCTGCCGGTCGTTATCGTCCAGATAGGAGATTTTCAGCTGGGCGAAGACGTGGAGTTTCACGCCCAGTTTTTCCGGATCCAGCAGCGCCACCTGGGCGCGGATATAGCCCTCCTCGCGCAGGCGCTGGATGCGCCGCCAGCAAGGCGATTGGGACAGGCCGACCTTCTCCGCCAGCTCGGCCGTGGAGATGGAGCAATCCTTTTGCAAATGCTCCAGAATGCGGACATCGATCGCATCAAGGGGTTGTTGCATTCTGATACCTTCAATCCGACGCCAGGCGCATTGGATATACCATTCGCGCGCTCAAGAGACTTGGATTGTCACCATCCCAGCTTAGGGCTGGATAATCAATGCAAGGATTGTCGCAGACTCAGTTGGGTTCAGCGATGAAGGCCCGCAGATCGCCGGAGAAGACTTCCAGGGCTTCCGGATTGGTATAGGCCATGTGGCCGCCTTCATACTCGTGCGTCTCGACATGACCGCCGCCGGCCTGGATCTGGTCTGCCAGATAGCGCGCCGGTCCCAGCGTCGTGGTCAGGTCATAGCGGCCCGTGCCGATCATCAGCCGGAAGTCCGGATTGGCCGCGAAGGCGGCTTCCAGCATGCCGGTGTAGTAATAGTCGTCGAACGGTCCGCCCATGCCGCCCGTGCGGTCATAGGTCCAGTTCGGGGAGGCATTCCGGTCGATGGCGACATAGGTTTCAAAGGGCAGGTCCAGGCCCAGCGTGTCGGAAAAATGCGTGGCCAGTGCGGCGGGCACCAGGGCGGAGACCGCGCCATAGGGGTCGACATAGCCGCCGCCGGGCTGCGGTGCGGGGGCGGTATAGCGGGCATCATACATGGCCATGACCCGGCCCTCATCGGCGAGGAGGGTGCCCAGCGCCCGCATTTTCGAGAAGATCAGGCCATTGGCCAGATAGGTGTCGGCGGGAAGGCCGGTATAGGCCTCGAGCTGGACCGCAACGGCTGTGCGCTCATCCGCGGACAACTGGTTCCGGCGCAACAGCGCGGCCAGATAATCGCCCATCGCCCAGTCCTGTACCGTGTCGATGAAGTCGGGAATGGACTGGCCTTCAGTGTCCACCTGATCGTGATAGGCGGCGATCCCGGCCAGAGTCGACAGATTGGTCGCATAGGAGAGCATGTTGCCGCGCCGCTGCGAGGTCTCGATCATGTTCACGGCCTGGCCCATCAGGATGACCCCGTCCAGCGGGCTGCGCTCGGCCATCAGACCGGCGATCGCGGCGGCGCGCATCGTGCCGTAGCTTTCACCCAGGACGAAGACCGGGGCATCGGTGCGGTCATGGTCGGCCAGCCAGGTCTCGATGAAGCGGACGAAGATCTCCGCATCGCCATTGAAGGAGTAGAGCGCGCCCGGTTCCGAGCCTTCCGCGACCCGGCTGAAACCGGTGCCGGGCGGGTCGAGGAAGACCAGGTCGGCCACATCGATCAGGGAATGGGGATTGGCGACCGGTGCCTGACCGTCCGGGACGGGGCTGGCCGGGTCGAGCGGGGCATTGATCCGCACCGGCCCCATCGCTCCCATGTGCAGCCAGGAGGAGGCTGCGCCGGGGCCGCCATTGAACAGGAAGATGACCGGGCGCTCACCGGTTTGAGGGGCCGGGTCGCGCAGATAGGCAAAGCTCACCATTTCCACGGCCGGGGTCTCATCGCTGGCGGGCAGGGCGGTGCGTTCGACCAGGGCCTGGTAGGACACGGTCTCGCCTCCGAACTCGCCCTCATGCCGGGTCTGGCTGTTGAGGATTGCCGGCTCCAGGGCCTGCGCCGCGGTCAGGCCCGGAAGGGCAAGGGCGGCAGCAAGGGTGAGAGCGGCAAGGGGGCGGTTCAGGAGAACGGTCGACATGGAATATCCCGGCAGAGCTGTGATCGCCCCACACTAGCGTCTCCAGGTGCGCATTGCCTGCCTGTTTCTGGGGTGTTTCCTGAAGTCGCGCGGTGATTTCATGCAAGCAGCCGTGTTCTTCTGCATCGCTTATGCGCGTGAAGCGGGGGATTGCGTTTGCGCTGGCTGCCCGGCGCGCCTGTGCTAGTCTGCCCGGCCTAGGGGGAGACGCGCATGTTCAAATTCCTGTCGGATATCTTCAAACCGCTTCTGACGATCCTGGTCACCGTGATCGGCTTGGCCTTCATCGCTTCGGTGGTCTCGCCGCGGGCGGACGAATTCATCGAGGACTGGCTGCCGGCCTGGAACATGCTGGAACCGGCCGAACGGCAGGTGCGCGACTGGCTGGGTCTGAGCCCGGAAACCGAGCCGGCCTGGTGGCATTTCTGGGGTCGCGACTGAGCGCCTGACCGCCGGATCAGTTCACGGAATTGATGCGGCTCGCCTGGGCGTCGTCCGTGTTCACGATCCAGCCTTCGGCATGGGTCTGCAGGAAGTGACGCAGGGCGTCCAGCGGCAGGGCGCGGGACATCAGATAGCCCTGGGCCCAATCGCATCCCAGCATTTTCAGGAAGGCCAGGGCTGCGTCGTCCTCAACGCCTTCCGCGGTCATTTCCAGACCCAGCGCATGCGCCAGATCGGTGGTGGATTTCACCAGCATGCGGTCGCGCTGCGAGGTCGAGATATGGCTGACAAAAGCGCGGTCCAGCTTCAGCTCTTCAGCCGGCAGCGACCGCAGATAGGCCAGGGATGACAGGCCTGTGCCATAATCATCGATCGACAGCTTGATGCCGGCATCGCGCCACATGCGCAGGGTCTGCAGGGCCCTTTCCGGATTGCCCATTGCGGCGGTCTCGGTGATTTCGAAGGCGATCCGGCCCCGCGCTGCCGCGACCCGGTCCAGGGCGATGCGGCCGAAATCCGGATCGGAAATCAGGGCGCCGGAGATATTGATCGAAATCTGGATGTCCTGGCCGCGGGCCATCAGGCTCTTCTGGTCCGTCACCACCCGGTCCAGCGACCATTCGGTGAATTCGCGGATCCGGCCGGTTTCTTCGGCCAGGCCGATGAAGGTGTCCGGCGGAATGAAGCCGCGCTCGGGATCATTCCAGCGGACCAGGGCTTCAGCGCCCCGGAACTCGCCGGATTTCAGATGCAGTTTCGGCTGATAATGCATCTGGATATGGCCGCTGGCCGTGGCCGCGATCATGCGGCTCATCAGGGTCAGGTTGTCACTGTGGTCGCGTTGCTGGCCGGCATCGAATTCGCAATAGGGCAGCTGGGCCTCGCGGGCCTGCTCCACTGCCAGCATGGCTTCGCGAATGCCTTTGTGGCCGCTGGCCTCATCGGCAATGCCCAGCGTCACGGCGACATCCAGGGTCACGCCATCGACGTCAACAGGCTCCACCAGAAGGGCCTGCAATTCCGCGGCGGCTTCGGTCAGGCTGCGCGTGGCCGGACGTGTCAGGACAATGCCCAGTGCGCCGCGCGACAGAACGACGACGGTGTCGACATCCTCATCCCGTTTCAGGCGCTTGGCGACCACGCGGATCAGCTCGGCCATCCGGTCGAAACCCAGTACGCCTTCCAGATGCTGGTAGCGGTCAATGCCCAGCGCCAAGACAACGGGATCCAGCCCGGTCAGGTCCATCTCTTCCATCCGCGCATCCGCCGCAAACCGGGTCGGCAGGCCGGTTTCCGTGTCGCGATAGAGCGCATCGCGCAGGACAGCATTGCGCTGGCGCAGGACGCGGTAGACCAAGCCACCGGCCAGCACGCAGATCCCGGCCAGAACCAGCAGCCCGATCACGATATAGAATTGCTGACGGGCCCGGGTGTCGGCCAGGGTCAGGGCCTGTTCCAGGCTCTCGGTGCGCAATTGCTCGATCTGCAATTCCTGTTCGGCGAAGTCGAACTGGGCACCCAGAAGCGCATTGTTGGCCGATGCAGCGACGGCGCGGGCTTCGTCGTCCAGGCGCTTGAAGGCGCGCAGATGCGGCAGCGCCGCCTGCGACTTGCCGGCCGCTTCATAGATATTGGCTGCGGCGTCGTG
>NZLV01000222.1 GCA_002694345.1 Maricaulis sp. | reverse complement strand
GGGGCAGCCTGTTGAAGGCCGCCCACCAGGCCCCGTGGGGAGGGTATTCCGGCTATTTTGGCGATCCGGACGGTCATGCCTGGGAAATCGCCTGGAACGACCAATGGGTGATCGACGCCGCAGGCAATGTGTCCATGGGCGTTTAGCGACCGGACTGGCGGTCTATTCGCGAAGCCCGCGCGCCAGGGCTTCATCCAGCGCCATTTCATTGGCGCCCGCCACGACCGTGTCACCCACGATGAAGAAGGGCGTACCGGTCACGCCCAGCACGCTGCCCAGCGAACGGTTCTGGGTGATGTGGTCGATGATCGCCGGGTCTTCCATATCCTGCCGCATGCGTTCCACATCGACGCCGGATACACGGGCGAGCTGGAAGATGCGCTCATCCGGCAGCGGGCCGGACGAAGACACCATTGCGGTATGGAAGGCCGAATAGACCTCTTCACCCTGGCGCAGGGCGGCCAGCGCCGCGATCGCAGCCTGGGCCGAATCATCACCGAGAATCGGGTATTCCTTGAAGATGAACTGGACACGGTCGCCATACTCTTCGCGAACCTCTTCCACCCAGTCATTGGCGACGCGGCAGTAGGAGCATTTGTAGTCCATGAATTCGACGATCACGAGATCAGCATCGTCAGGGCCGATGCGGGGATCGCGCGGGTCATTGAAGATCGCGTCGGACTGGGCTGCGACTGCGTCATACATTGACTGCATTTCGCGAGCCCGGGCCCGGCGCTGCAGCTCGATAAGCGCGTCTTCGATGATCTCCGGATTGGCCAGGATGTAGTCCCGCACGATTTCGCGGACTTCATCACGTTCTGCCTCGGACATCTGGGCTTCGGCCTGGGATTGCTGGCATCCCAGCAGGGCAAGGGCAGCAATGATCAATCCGGCAAAACGCATCATGGGGACATATCCTCAGGAGTAATTCGGTCTCTGGCTCGTACTTAGCGGACCTCGCCGGTATCGGCGAGGGGGCGGCGTGTAAATTCCGCGTGTTCACGCCGGTGGTGATGGCTGACTTGCCAGGTCAGGCGGTCCTGCCTAAGGGGAGGCATGCTGTCACCTGTTCTCCTCGTCCTCACCAGTCTGTCCCTGTCGACCGACGCTTTTGCCGCTGCGCTGGCACGCGGTGCCGGTCATCCAGGTGCCCGCACACCGGAAGCCTTGCGTACGGGAGCGGTCTTCGGCCTGTCGGAGGGCTTGATGTGCCTTCTGGGCTGGTCGCTTGCGCAGATTGCCGAAAGCTGGATCACGGCCCTCGACCACTGGATCGCGCTGATTCTGCTGGGCGTCATCGGGGGCATGATGATTCGCAATGGCCTTGCGGGGGATGATGGAGACGACGACGCCGAGCCCGCACGCGCCACCCTGACGGGAACCGTGCTCACTGCGCTGGGGACCAGTATTGATGCGGCGGCGGTCGGGGTCGCACTGGCCGTGTCCGGCGGGCCGGTCTGGACCGCCCTGATGGTTGGGGGCTCATCCTTCCTGATTGCCTCGCTGGGCTATCGGATTGGCCCCAAGGTCGGTGAGAAGCTGGGCGGATGGGCCGAGATGGCCGGCGGCGCCACGCTGATCCTGATCGGTGTGTCGGTCTTCATCAGTCACGTCACCGCCGGCTGATCCTCAGGCGATTTCGAAGATCCCGTCGACTTCCACCGCTGCGCCCAGGGGCAGGACCGGGCAGGAGACCGCGGAGCGGGCATGGCGTCCGGCATCGCCGAACACATCGACCATCAGGTCGGAACAGCCATTGATGACCATGGGAATATCGGTGAAGCCCGGATCGGCGGCGACGAAACCGCCCAGCTTGATCACGCGCTTGAGCCGGGAGAGGTCACCGCCACAGGCGGCCTTCAGCTGGGCGATCAGATTGATGCCGCACAGGCGTGCCGCAGCCTGACCGTCAGCCACATCCATGTCGGCGCCCAGCGTGCCCTTCACGAGCCCGTCCGGACCGATCGAGACCTGGCCGGAGATGAAGACTTGGCTGCCCGATTGGACGAAGGGCACGTAATTGGCGACCGGCGCCACCGGTTCCGGCAGGGTGATCCCAAGTTCTGCAAGGCGTTTCTCAATCTCGGACATGACAGTCTCCTCGGCGTTGTCGGGCAAAACTTAGCGGCGTATCGGGCGCATGCAATCAGCCTTCTTGACTTGACGCGCGCGTCATCGGGCAGAGTGCGGTCATGACCGAGCTGATCGACGAGACCGAAATCCGATTCGAGGCGCGGGACGGGTATTCCCTGTCCGGCCGCATCATTGCGCCGGCCAAGCCCAAGGCTGCAGTGCTGATCTCTTCGGGTACAGGTTTCCCCAAGGGCATTTACCGCCGTATCGCCCTGGCTGGCGCCGAGCGGGGCTATGCCTGCCTGATCTATGATTATCGCGGTATCGGTGGATCAGCGCCCGCCAGCCTGAAGGGTTTCCGGGCCGATATTCTGGACTGGGGACGGCTGGACTTTACCGCCGCGCTGGACCGGGCGGCAGCTCTGGCTCCCGGCCTACCCCTGTTCACGCTGGGCCATTCGGTGGGCGGCCATCTCGTCGGTTTTGCCGACAATGCCGACCAGGCCCGGGCGCATGCCTTTGTCTGCTGTGGCTCCGGCTATTGGGGCTCGCACGATCCGGCCTACCGGCCCAAGGCGCTGTTCTTCTGGCTGGCCTACGGACCGGCCTGTCTGGCGCTGAAAGGCTATATCCCGGAAGGCGGGATCTGGGGCGGGACCGCCTTGCCCAAACCGGTCTTCCAGCAATGGCGCCACTGGGCTTTCCAGCCGCGCTATTTCGGCGATGAGCTCGACCGGATCGAGGGCGCCCGGTTCGATCAGGTCACGGCCCCCATCCGCAATTTCACTTTCACGGATGACGAGCTGGCCTCGGAACGATCCGTGCGGGAGATGATGAGCCATTACAGCGCGTCCAACCCGGAGATCATCCGTCTGAGCCCTGAGGATGTCGGCGCGCGCAAGGTCGATCATGCCGGCGCCTTCCGTCGTGACGCCGAGCGCTTCTGGCCGATGCCTTTTGACTGGTTCGAGGCCTACCTTTGATCGTCCGGCTTGCGCTTCGGTTTTGACCGGAAGGCGATCCCCTTGATCACGGCGTCGCCGCCGAATTTCTCACGGGCCTTGTCCATCGCCCGCTCGGCCGTTGCGCGGCGGATCGCATTGGGGTCGAGCAGGTCGCCGGCATCGCCCACCGCGTCTCTCAAATCGGAAAAACCGATCCCGATCAGACGGTAGCGGGTGCCATCGACCTCCTTGTCCAGCAGTTCGCGCCCGACCCGGAACAGGGTGTCGGCCAGCTGGCTGGGTTCGGACAGGGTGCGGCGCCGGGTCCGGGACTTGAAGTCGGAGGTTTTCAGTTTCAGCGTCACGACGGAGCCTGAAATCCCCTTTGCCTTCATCTGGTCGGAGACTTTCACGCACAACCGCCAGAGCTGTTGTTCCAGCACGTCTCGATCATCGTGGTCGGCATTGAAGGTGGTCTCGCTGGAGACACTCTTGCGTTCGCGCAGGGGCGTGACCTTGCGGGTGTCCTCGCCCCGCGACAGGCGGGAGAGGTGATAGCCCATATCGCCATAGCGCTGGGCCATGGCCTTGTCGCCCTGGCGGCGAATGTCGGCGAGGGTACGGATCCCGTCCCGCTCCAGCTTGGCCGCGAAGGCCGGGCCGACACCATAGATGGCGCGTACCGGGCGCTTGGCCAGAAAGTCCTGGGCTTCAGCCTCACCGATCACGGCAAACCCGTGCGGCTTGTCGAGGTCAGAGGCTGTCTTGGCGAGGAATTTGTTGAAGGACAGGCCGACCGACACCGTGATGCCGACGGTCTCGCGGATCGCGCGCTGCAGGCGCAGCAGGGTCAGGGCCGGCGGAGCGTGGTGCAGGCGGGTTGTGCCGCTCAGGTCCAGAAAGGCCTCGTCGATCGAGAGGGGCTCAACCAGCGGGGTGATGTCGCGCATCATGTCCCGGATCCGGTAGCCTTCCTTCGTGTACTTGCCATGCTCCGGCTTGATCACCACGGCATCCGGGCAGGCCTTGAGTGCCTTGAACATGGGCATGGCCGAATGAACGCCGTAGAGGCGGGCGATATAGCAGCAGGTCGAGACCACGCCGCGCTGACCGCCGCCGATGATGACCGGCTTGTCTTCTAGGCTGGGATCATCCCGCTTCTCGATGGCGGCGAAGAAGGCATCGCAATCGATATGGGCAATCGACAGCGTGTTGATCTCGGGATGTCTCAGGAGCTTGTGTGACCCGCAAGCCGGGCAGGCGCTCTCCCCGCCCTGGAGCGGAGCCAGACAGGTGCGGCAATAGCCGGGCTGGGACGGGTCTACGCTCATTGGACGTCCGGCGGCCACAGCCAGGCGGCGCCCCGCACGCCGGAACTGTCGCCATGCCGGTGCCGGCGGACCGGCGTAGGAATGCCATCGGCAAACACCAGTCCGGGCAGGGCCGCTTCCACGCGCTCGGCCAGCCCCGGCGCATTGGAGACCCCGCCTCCGAGCACAATCACATCCGGGTCGATGAGATTGACGACATGGGCCAGCCCTCGCGACAGCCGGTCGGCATGGCGTTCCTGGGTCTCGCGGGCGGCCGCATCGCTGGCGGCGAGCAGGTCTTCGGCATTCCGGTGCTCACCCGTTCGCGCCAGATGATCACGGGCCAGGCCCGGTCCGGACAGCCAGGTTTCCAGACACCCCGCCTTGCCGCACCAGCAGGCCGGGCCGGGATATTCCTCCGGCTTTGCCCAAGGCAGCGGATTGTGACCCCATTCCCCGGCCTTCTGGCCTGCACCGGCATGAAGCTGGCCCTTGATCACCAGACCGCCTCCGACGCCTGTGCCGAGGATGACACCGAACACGGTCAAAGCCCTGGAGCCGGCTCCGTCGCGGGCTTCGGACAGGGCGAAGCAGTCGGCGTCATTGGCCGTGCGGATATCCCGACCCAGCCGGTGCTCCAGATCGGCTTTCACGGCCTGCCCGTTGAGCCAGGTGGAATTGGCATTGCGCATCAGGCCGGTGGCGGCATTGACCGAGCCGGGATGTCCCAGGCCGACCCGGCAGGGGCCCCATTCGCTCTCAAGAGCCAGGACATCGCGGGTGAGGGCGTCGAGGCAGGCGTCATACGTGTCGGGGCTCGCCACGCGCTGGCGAGCGGCCAGACTGCCGTCCGGCCGCATCACGGCCATCTCGGTCTTTGTGCCGCCCAAGTCGATCCCGATCCGGTTGATGCCGGTAGCCACCGTTTTCCCCTGGCCTTCAGTTGAACAATTTTGTTCTTATCTTGTTCCTTGAAACCGGAAAAGTGCCCTTTGACTCATGGTTTGGTAAGGAAGATCGGGTTTGATGCAGGCGGGGTTAAACACGCACGTAAAAAGCGTGCACTACACGGGAAGCGCGTCGCCGACATGCTGCAGGTCATGCCGAAAAAGGTCCTGATCGTCGAGGATAACGAGCTCAACATGAAGCTCTTCAACGATCTGCTTGAGGCTCATGGCTATGAGACCTTGCAGACGAAGGATGGCTTCAAGGCGCTTGAACTCGCCCGTGAACATACGCCCGACCTGATTCTGATGGACATCCAGTTGCCGGAAGTCTCCGGCCTTGAGGTCACCAAGTGGCTCAAGGACGACGAATCCCTGTCGGCAATTCCCGTGGTCGCTGTGACAGCGTTCGCGATGAAAGGGGATGAGGAGCGTATTCGGGAAGGCGGCTGTGAAGCCTATCTGTCCAAACCGATTACCGTCACCACCTTCATCGAGACCGTTCGCCAGTTCCTGGATTAGGGGGCTGACCGGTGAGTGCGCGTATTCTCGTTGTTGATGATCAGGCCGCCAATGTGCGCCTCCTCGAGGCGCGTCTCCAGGCCGAGTATTTCGACGTTTGCACGGCCAGTGACGGTTTTGAGGCGATTGAAGTCGCTCGGGCCCAGCAGCCCGACCTGATCCTGCTGGATGTGATGATGCCGCGCATGGACGGGTATGAGACCTGCGCCAAGCTGAAGGCTGACCGCTCGACCCGCCATATCCCCGTCGTCATGGTGACCGCGCTCGATCAGCGCGAAGACCGCATTCGTGGTCTTGAGTCTGGCGCGGATGATTTCCTGACCAAGCCGATCGATGAGGTCGCGCTGTTCGCCCGCGTGCGCAGCCTGCTGCGTTTGAAGACCCTGCTGGATGAGCTTCGCTATCGCGAATCCAACGCCGCCTTCGACGAGCTGGATGCGGACATCAAGGAAGAGCACGCTGAGGGTTATCAGGCCGTGATCGTGTCCGCGGATCCGCGGGCCGCCAATCGCTATGCGGCAGCCCTGCCGTCCAGCGTCACGCCGTCTTGCTACACCGATCCGGCAGAGGCTGCAGCTGCGGCGCGCGCCGGGACCGACCTTTTGGTCGTCGACCTGACTTCGCCGGACTATGACGGTTTGCGCCTGTGCGCCCGGGTCCGCTCGGACGCCGAGACGCGCCAATTGCCGATTCTCGCCGTTGTCAGTCCCGATGATGTGCCCAAGGCCGTGCGCGCGCTGGATCTTGGCGTGAATGATATCATCCATCGTCCGGTCGACGCAGGTGAGCTCAACGCGCGTGCGCGCACCCAGCTGCGCCGCAAGCGTTATGCGGACCGTCTTCGTGCGTCTTTGGACCAAAGCCTGGAAATGGCGGTCACCGACCCGCTGACCGGCCTGCACAATCGACGCTATATCTCGTCCCGGCTGCGCCAGGCGTTGGCAGGAGCGAATAATGGCGGGGCGCCGGTCTCGGTCCTGATCGCCGATATCGATCACTTCAAGTCGATCAATGACCTTTACGGACACGAAGCCGGCGACCATGTCCTGCAGGGCTTTGCAAAGCGGATGCAGTCGGCGCTGCGAGCCCTGGATCTTGCCGCTCGTTATGGCGGGGAGGAATTCCTCGTCGTTATGCCGGGTGCCGGCATGGCCGAGGCCCAGATCGCGGCGGAGCGTTTGCGCGCCAGTGTCGCCGACGAGCCCTTCATGCTCGAGGACGGTACGGATATCGCGGTGACGGTGAGTATCGGCCTGGCCCAGGCCCAGATCGGCGAGACCTTCGAGGGTCTGCTGCGTCGGGCTGATGTGGCGCTCTACGCCGCCAAGCATGATGGCCGGAATCAAGTTCAGGCCGCGGAAGCATCCGCGGCCTGACTGAAAGGCTTATTGCCTGAAATCGTTCAGTGAAGCGCGAAAAATCGCGCCCTCAACCTACTTGATCTTGGCTTCCTTGAATTCGACGTGCTTGCGCGCGATCGGGTCGTACTTTTTCAGCACGAGCTTCTCGGTCATCGTCCGCGCATTCTTCTTGGTCACGTAGAAGTAACCCGTATCAGCCGTGGAGTTCAGGCGGATCTTGATAGTTGTCGGCTTCGCCATGGCTCTGGTCCATAAAACTTGGTACGCGTCACGGCCCAATGCCGTCGCGGGAGCGCGCGAACATACGCATGCAGGGGGGTAAGTCAACACCTGACAGCGGTCAGTCCGCTGCCTGTCTCAGGCTTCGCACACCGACAATCAGGACATAGCTTGCCGAGATCGCGGCCAGGGTCACCAACAGCCCCCAGGGGCCGATCATGTCCATGGCTCCGCCAGCGACGGGAGGGCCGGCAAAACTGCCCAGCCCATAAGCAAAGATGAAGGCCGCATTGGCCGGTGCGATGGCCCCGCCGGAGAAGCGCTCACCCAGCAGGGAAAGACCGACGGAATACATGCCGCTGGCCATGCCGGCTTGCAGGAAGACCAGCACCAGGAGGCCGGCCAGATGTCCGCCAGTCAAGCCGATGGCGAGCGGCGAAAGACTGGTGAAGGCGGCGATCCAGAACAGGGTGGCGCGTCGATCCGTCTTGTCGGCGATCCAACCGAGGGGAATCTGGAAGGACAGGCCACCCAGGGCCACGGCCACCATCATCGCCCCGACCAGTGCGTGTTCCAGGCCGATCCGGTCGCCATAGACGGGCAGGAGGGAGAAGGCGAGGGTCTCCAGGGCCCCGAAGGCCAGCCCCGCCAGTATCGCGGCCGGCGCCGATCCTGCGGCCTCCAGCATTGCCTTGATGGAAGAGCTTTCCTCGTCCGGCGGCACCGCTTGGGGACCTTGAAGCAGGGTCACGGGCACGATGCCGGCGGCAAAGATCAGGGCTCCTAGCCAGAAGGCGGTATCGGCCAGGGGGTCGAGAATGGCGAACAACAGGCCGCCAACCCCGAAACCGCCCGCCAGGGCCGTGCCGTAGATGCCGAGCATCAGGGCGCGACGGTGAGGCGAGACCACCTGGTTGATCCAGCTCTCCGAGATCACGAAGACCAGCGTCATCAGGCAGCCCACGGCAAAGCGCAGGATGAACCAGGCTTCCACGCTGACGAAGACAGGAAACAGCAGGAAAAGGGCACCGGAAGCCAGCAGTCCCAGGCTGAGTAGGAAACGCGGTTTCGCCAGCGTCATGATGCGCGGCACGATCGGGGCCATGACCAGAGTGGACAGGGCCGCTGCCGCTCCGTTGAGGCCGACCACAAGACCGGAACCGGTCATGTATTCCAGGCGCAGGGAAATCAGCGGCATGGACAGGCCGAATACGATACCGCACACGGCAGCACAGCAGATCGCCGCGATCAGGGCGCGGGTCTGGCCATAGCGGATATCGGTCAGCAGGGCGAACATGACCGCGAGCTATAGCGCCGCCCGCTCCGCGCGTCTCGTTCAGGCGGCAGGCGGCTGGGTTTTGTCGGTATCCGACACGGCTTCAGCGTGTTTGCCCGCCCGCTTGTGCGACCCCCATTTCACGGCGAATCCAAAGGCCAAGCCGCCCAGGCCATAGAAGGGGATATTGATCATCAGGGTCCGGACAAGCGGCTCTCCCTGAAAGACGCGGTAGGCCGTCATGACAGTGATCATGACGAGCCCCCAGAGGAGGCCGTTGGTCAGGGCCGGATGGGCTTGGAAGAACCGGGCGAAAGTGCTGGGGCGCCCCATGTCAAAGCGCCTCGATCACCATCTTGCCATGGCGAGCGCGCATGCAGCGCGGTGTCTCCGGCGCGGGCGGCAGGACGCGGTTGAGTTCGTCCAGCACGAAATGGGTCACGAAGGGCAGATCGAGATCGCGGGTCTCCGCCAGCTTCACCCATTGCACATCTTCCAGCTCCGGGCTGGGTGAGGGCGGGCGGTCGTCAAACAGGACGCCGGCATCGGCCGTGAAGAACCAGGTATCGAAACGCCGCGTCCGTCCCGGAGGTGTAATGGCGCGGGTGATCAGTTTCAGCCCGCCCAGGTCCGGGGCCGCCTTGTGCTGGCGGAAGGGGGACCAATTGACATGGCGGGAGCGGACCTCACCCTCGCGGGCGATCAGCAGACCGGTCTCTTCGGCGGTTTCCCGCACAGCCGCTGCCGCCGCGGCGCGGGCGCGCTGGGCGGGCAGGGTGCGCGACATGATATCCAGTACGCGCGGATCGAGGTCACGCGCGTAGGGGACGGTCAGATCCGCCCGATCAACCCGGCCGCCCGGGAACACATACTTGTTCGGCATGAAGACGTGCTTGGACGAGCGTCGGCCCATCAGCACTTCGACCGTGTCGGCGACAGGGCGGGTCAGGATCAGGGAAGCCGCCAGTTTCGGGCGCATCGGTTTGACGTCGCGGCGGCGCGTTTCATCATTCATCGGCGGCGCCCCTTCTTGCCCTTCCAGGGCTTGCCGGAGCGGCGTCCGCCGGGCGGTCCGCCGTGGCGGAAGCGGGATTTCGGCTTGGGGCCTTTCTCGCCGGGCGTGAGGATGTCGAGCAAAAGGCCGCCAGTCACCGGCTGGGCTTCCTCGATCCGAACGGTCACGGACATGCCCAGCCGGAACCGCGTTCCGGTTTCCAGCCCGACCAGGGCGTGCTCGGCCTCGACATGTTCAAACCGTTCCTGGCCCAGCGTGCTGATCGGCACCAGGCCATCCGCGCCGGTCTCGTGCAGGCGGACGAACAGGCCGAAACGCGTGACACCGGTGATGCGCCCAGCGAATTCCGAACCGATCTTGTCGGACAAGTAGAGCGCGATGAACCGGTCGACAGCATCGCGCTCCGCCGCCATGGCCCGGCGTTCCGCATGGGTGATCTCTTCGGCGACCACCTCCAGCTTGGACCGCTCCTCGTCCGACTGGCCGTCGGAGCCCAGCTTCAGGGCGCGGATCAGGGCGCGGTGGACCGTCAGGTCGGCATACCGCCGGATCGGCGAGGTGAAGTGGGCATAGCGGTCCAGATTGAGACCGAAATGGCCCTGATTGTCCGTGTCATAGACCGCCTGGGACTGGCTGCGCAGGACGACCTCATTGATCGTCTCATAGTGCTCGGAGGACTTGGCCTGTTTGAGCAGCTGGTTGAAGCGGCTCGTCTGAACGCGCTCGCCCCGTGTCCATTTAAGGCCCACGGTCGGCAGATAGGCGGCCAGCCCTTCGAT
>NZLV01000041.1 GCA_002694345.1 Maricaulis sp. | reverse complement strand
ACAATATCGACCTCGGCCCCCAGGGCGCGGGTCTGGTGAACCTTCACCATGGGCGTGCCCTCGGGCATGACGATGGTGGCCTTGATGCCCATCACAGCGGCATGGCGGGCCACGCCCTGGGCATGATTGCCGGCCGAGGCTGCGACCACGCCGCGCGCCTTTTCCTCCTCGGTCAGGGCGGAGAGGCGGGCGAAGGCACCGCGTTCCTTGAACGACCCGGTGGCCTGCAAATTCTCCAGCTTGACCACGACCTCGCATCCCAGCGCCGCCGACAGGGCGGGTGATGGCAGGCAGGGGGAGTTGAGAATGCCGCCCATGCCCTGGGCATGCAGGGTCTCCACAAAGGCAAAGGCCCCGGTGAGGTCCGGGGTGAGCGGGGTTTCGGTTTTCAACGCGGTATGAGGCATGCGGGTCTCCGGTATGACCGCACACGAAAAAGCCCCGCTCCTTTTGGAGCGAGGCCTGTTTTCCGTGCAGTCATCCTTGGGGATGTCAAACGGGGGTTGGCAGCGCTCCCAGCAGGGCGGCTCCAATGATAATCGAAATGGTAATGAGACCGGCCGTCATGAGCAGGCGCGCGCGCTCGGCACGTTCTTCGTCAATCCGCTTGGCAATCGCAATGGCTTTGGCGCGCTGGCGCATGCCGGTTCTCCTGTGTTCTTTGACCAAGATGGCGAGGCTTTTCCCAAGAGTCCAGTGCCGCAGCGCAAATCTTGCGCAGTTGCATGATTAATGACCCCGGCCGCGCATGATCCTGCCAGCGCCTAGCCCGCCGCGTCGTAGGCGGCCTTGAGCCAGGCGATGAGCTCGGCATCCACCTCGTCCACCGAGGTCAGTTTCACGCGGTGGCTGACCATGGCGTTGAAGGAACCGGACGCTTCCAACCGCCCCTCCGGCGCGTGGCCCTTGAGATTGATACCGACATCGACGCGGGTCTTGGTAGACGGCTGGATGAGGCCGAACTGCTTGGCCCGGCGCAAGGAGACATAGGCCTTCTTGGGCGCCAGCTCGACATCGCTGCCGAAGCCCGTAACGGCGTCAATCAGGGCATCATGGATCGGCTTCAGCGCCGCCTTGTCGCCGGCATACTGGGCTGCGACCAGGTCGTCTTCAGCGGCCGGTGCTGAGATCACGCCATTGCGCGCCTCATGGGCGACGAGATTGGCGAAACCATGGGTCATGCCGTGCTCGGTCTTGAGCAGCTTGATCATCTCGCCATGCTTTTCCAGACCGCTGGCCCGGACGATGGCGATCCAGTCCTGCAGCGGTTTGCCGGTCTTTTCCGGCATGTTGGCGACCATGCTGTCGCGCATCTCTTCCGGTGATTTGGCCATGTTGATCTCCCCTATTGCCCCTTGATCCGGTCAAGCGGCCAGTTCTCCGACTTGGCCGCCTTGGGCGTCATCGGGGCCATCAGCGAGAACATGAAAAGCATCATACGACCGCCGAATGTCGCTTTGCCGGTCTCCACGACCGCCTTGAGATTTTCGCAGATGAATTTGGCACCCTGGGCCATCTGCTTTTCGGACTGGCTGACCGGGTCGCTGGCGGGATGTTCATTGATCAGGGTGAATTGCGTACCGCCCTCGACCTCTTCCAGCTCGTAGCGGACCACGGAGGCCGGGTCATCGGAGGTGGTGAAGCGGAAGGTGTGGGCATAGCGGTGCGGCGGCGAGAATTCGAGTACTTCGCCAATGGCCATCGTGTGCTTGCCGTCCGGGCTGCGCATGGCGAAGGGCGCACCGGGTGCGAGACCCGGCGTGTCGTACTGGCCACCGAAGAAGAAGGGCGATGGCCGGTCGGTGCGGACCAGTTCGGACCAGACGGTCTCGATCGAGGCCTGGATGATGACCCGGTAGATGGAGGTTCGCACCTCGCCGGATGGTGCGGCTTGCGTCGCTGTATTCATGTCTCTGTCCCCCTTTTGGATGCCTGGATCGGTGTCACGGATGCCGGTTCCGGCGCGGCGGCACCGGTGTCGGCGGCGCGCTGTTCGGCCCTGTATTTGATGTCCAGCAGCTTGCCGGCCCACAGGGCGGAATACTCGCTGGACCAGCGGTCATGGATCATCTGGATCGGCACGACATTCATGTAGAGATGGCGGACCCGGCCGCGCTTCTGCGAGATCAGCAGGCCGGCCTCTTCCAGCACGGTCAGGTGCCGCATCACGGCAATGCGGCTGACATCGAACCCGGCCGCCACCTCGCCCACGGAACAGCCGGGATGGTTCTTCACGAAATCGAGCATGCGCCGGCGCTGGGCATTGCCCAGGGCCTGAAACACCGCATCCATCGAGTCCGGGGTCATCGCCGCCTCACCGCAAACATGTAATACATGTATTACCTATTGCGGGTGGCGTTTTGTCAATCAGGAATTTGGGACCGCGTCTATTTCTTGATATACAAGGCGTTAGCGGATGATCCCGATCCCTGCCGGCCTGTCGCGACACCCCATCCCGGCTGTTCGCAAACGCAATAATTCGCTTCCCATGACGCCCCAAACCGCGTTTCATGGTATCGGTACCATTCCAATCCTGACTGACGCTGCCGAGAAGAGGTTCGCCTTGCCCGAACGCCAGACGCCCGAAAAACTGCTTGTCGCCAACCGCTCCGAGATCGCCATCCGCATCATGCGGGCGGCCACGGAACTGGGCCTGAAAACCGTCGCCATCTATGCCGAAGAGGACAAGCTGGCCCTTCACCGGTTCAAGGCGGATGAGAGCTATCGGGTGGGTGCCGGTCTGGGTCCGGTGAAGGCCTATCTGGACATTGAGGGCATCATCGCGATCGCCAAGAAGTGCGGCGCGACCCTGATCCATCCCGGCTATGGCTTCCTGTCGGAAAACCCGGACTTTGCCGAAGCCTGCGCCGAAGCGGGCCTGACCTTTGTCGGCCCCTCCCCGGACGTCATGAAATCGCTGGGCAACAAGGTTGCGGCGCGGAACATGGCGGTGGAAGCCGACGTGCCGGTCGTGCCCGCCACGGGCCCGCTGTCGGAGGATCCGGCGGAGTGGGCGAAACTGGCTGGCGAGGGGGGCTATCCGCTGATGCTGAAGGCAAGCTGGGGCGGTGGCGGCCGCGGCATGCGCGTCGTGGAAAGCGAGGCCGAGCTGAAGAACCAGGTCGAGGCCGGCCGGCGCGAGGCCGAAAGCGCCTTCGGCAATGGCGAGGTCTATCTGGAAAAACTGATCCGCAAGGCGCGGCATATCGAGGTCCAGATCCTCGGCGACAGCCATGGCAATCTGGTCCATCTCTGGGAGCGCGACTGCACGGTGCAGCGGCGGAACCAGAAAGTGGTCGAGCGGGCCCCGGCGCCGGACATGGATGCCGGCACGCGCGAGGCGATCTGCGAGGCCGCCCTGCGCCTGACCCGGCATGCGGGCTATTGCGGCGCCGGTACGGTGGAGTTCCTGCTCGATGCGGAGACACGCCAATTTTATTTCATCGAGGTCAATCCGCGGGTCCAGGTGGAGCATACGGTCACCGAGGAAGTGACCGGGATCGACATTGTCCGCGCCCAGATCCAGATCGCGCGCGGCGGCCATATCGGCGTGACGGAGGAGACCGGGGTCCCCGTCCAGGACGAGATCACGCTGCACGGGCATGCCCTGCAATGCCGGGTCACGACGGAGGACCCGCAAAACAGTTTCACGCCGGACTATGGCCGCATCACCGCCTATCGCGGGGCGACCGGGTTCGGCATCCGGCTGGATGGCGGCACCGCCTATTCCGGCGCGGTGATCACCCGCTATTTCGACAGCCTGCTGGAAAAAGTCACCGCCTGGGCAGCGACACCGGAAGAAGCGGTGCGGCGGATGGACCGGGCCTTGCGGGAGTTCCGCATCCGGGGCGTATCGACGAATATCGCCTTCCTGGAAAACGTCATCAATCACCCCGATTTCGTGTCGGGCCAGATCACGACGCGCTTCATCGACACCACGCCGGAACTCTTCGACTTCCCCAAGCGGCGGGACCGGGCGACGCGGCTTTTGACCTATATCGCCAACGTCTCGGTGAACGGAAATCCGGAGGTAAAGGGCCGGCCGAAGCCGCCTGCCCATGCCCGCACGCCGGTGCCGCCGGCCGCGGACGGGGCGGTGCTTCTGGAAGGCACCAAACAGATCCTCGACAAGCATGGCCCGGAAGGCCTGCGCGACTGGATGCTGGACCAGACCCGGGTCCTGATCACCGACACAACGATGCGCGATGCGCACCAATCCCTGCTGGCCACGCGCATGCGCTCCTTCGACATGGTGGCGGTGGCGGATGCCTATGCCGAACATCTGCACGATTTGTTCTCGATCGAGTGCTGGGGCGGGGCGACCTTTGATGTGGCCTTGCGCTTCCTGAGGGAGGACAGCTGGGACCGCTTGGCCGATCTGCGCGAGCGCATCCCCAACGTCATGCTGCAAATGCTGCTGCGGGCCTCCAATGCGGTCGGCTACACGAATTATCCCGACAATGCGGTGGACCATTTTGTGCACCAAGCCGCAGAAACCGGGATCGATGTCTTCCGCGTCTTCGACAGTCTGAACTGGGCGGAGAACATGAAAGTCGCCATGGAGAGCGTCCTCAAGACGGACCGGCTCTGCGAGGCGGCGATCTGCTATACCGGCGATCTAGGCAATCCGGACCGGCCGAAATACCAGCTCGACTATTATCTGGAACTGGCGCGCGAGCTGAAGGGTGCCGGGGCGCATATCCTGGGCATCAAGGACATGGCGGGGCTGGCGCGTCCGGCGCAGATCCGCACCCTGGTGAAAGCGCTGAAGGATGAGACCGGCCTTCCGATCCACTATCACACGCATGACACGTCCGGCATTGCTGCGGCGACCGTTTTGGCCGCCTGCGAGGCGGGCGCGGATGCGGTGGATGCGGCGATGGACAGTTTCTCCGGCCTGACCTCCCAGGCCAATCTGGGCTCCATCGTCACGGCACTGGGCGATACGACGCGCGATAGCGGTCTCTCCCCCGCCACGATCCGGCGTTTCTCGGATTATTGGGAGGATGTGCGCACCCAGTATGCGGCCTTTGAATCCGATCTGCGCTCGGGCGCATCGGAGGTCTATCTCCATGAAATGCCCGGCGGGCAATTCACCAATCTGAAGGAACAGGCGCGCGCGGTCGGGCTGGCGGAACGCTGGCACGAGGTCGCCAAAATGTATGCCGACGTGAACCGGATGTTCGGCGATATCGTGAAGGTGACGCCCTCCTCCAAGGTCGTCGGCGACATGGCGCTCTACATGGTCTCCTCCGGCCTCACGGTAGAGGATGTGCTGGATCCGGAAACCGACATCACCTTCCCGGACAGTGTGATCGGCCTGTTGCGCGGCGATCTGGGTCAGCCGCCGGGCGGCTGGCCGAAAGACCTCCAGGCCAAGGCGCTCAAGGGCGAAAAAGCCTCTACCGACCGGCCGGGCAAGCATTTGCCGCCGACCGATTTCGACGCCGTGCGCGAGACGATCAAGGGCCATGCCGGACGCGACGTGAACGAGAATGATGTCGCCTCGGCCGTGATGTATCCCAAGGTCTTCGCCGATTACGAAAAGCACCGCGCGCAATATGGCCGCGTCGACAAACTGCCCACCCCGGTCTTCTTCTACGGCATGGAGCCGGGCGGCGAGATTTCGGTGGATATCGACAAGGGCAAGACCCTCAATATCCGCCTGATGACGATCGGTGAGGCCGATGAACAGGGCTGCCGCGAGGTCTTCTTCGAACTCAATGGCCAGCCGCGCGTGATCCGGGTGGATGACCGCTCCGTCGCCTCGACGGTGGAAGCACGCGAGAAGGCCGACATGGCCAATCCGGCGCATATCCCTGCCCCCATGCCCGGCCTGATTGCCACGCTGGTGGCGTCCGAGGGCCAGAGCGTGAAGGCCGGCGATGTGCTGATGACGCTGGAGGCGATGAAGATGGAAACCTCGATCACCGCGCCGCAGGCGGGCACGGTGAAGCGGCTTGCGGTGAAGGCGGGCACGCAGGTGGATGCCAAGGATCTGCTGGCGGTGGTGGAGTAGGCCTATTCCGGCGCCGCATGCTCCCCGAAGCGGGCCGGTTCGACCAGCGTGTCGATGATGGCGAGGAGTTCTTCCAGTTCCCGGACCATGGTGTGGACGCGGTCCTTGTCCGCCAGCGGCGTGTTCATGGAGCCCGGCTCGAAGCGGTTATGGGTCTCCGCCACGATCAGCAATTCGCCCTGGCCGGAGGATTCATCGAACATGGCGCGGATCTTGGAGCCGCCCATCGCCGTTTCGAGCGCCAGCAGGCGTTCCATGAAGGACGGTGTGACCATGTAGCGGGCCAACACCTGGTCGCTGCCATAGACCTCGAAAATCTTTTCGAACTTCGGATCGACCAGGCCGACGCGTTCCAGGCCCATGCCGCCCCAGCCCTTGCCCAGGGCATTGAGCCCGTTGAACCAGCCGGCATCGCGGGAAATCACGGTGACGCCTTCCACCTTGCGCGGGAAGGTGATGCGGATCAGCGCGCCGCGGAACACGGTGACGTAATAGGTGCGGTTCTTGGAGCGGCGCTTTTGTTCCAGATGGGCTTCGTAGAGCTCGAAGGAGCACCCCTCGCGCTCGCCCTCGAAATGATCCTCGAAACTCCGGCGATTATAGGATGGCAGGAGATTGTAGTCGCGGAAGGTGTCGAACCGCGCCGGTGAAAAGGGCGTGTCCGAATAGGTCAGATCGAGCGCCTGGGCGATGGCGGTGTTGAGCCGCTGCTTGACCCGGCCGCGCAGGAGCTTGACCCGGCGGCTGCCGATCATCGTGCCGAAGCCCAACACACCAACACAGCCGAAAAGCGCGACCGGAGGCACCTGCCAGATGATGATGAAGCAGACAGCGATCACCACGGCGACAAGGATGCTGCCGACGATCCAGGTGCGCCGTTCCCGGACGGCGGCCACCCGCTCGCTCTCCAGCTCGCTCAGCCAGGGGCCCAGCGTCTCGTCCCACAGCCGGTCCCAGTCGTAATTCTTCGGTTGGGTCAAAACCTAGATCCCCTGCAAACGCTCCAGAGCCTCGCCCATCTTGGTTTTCTGGATTGTGTAGTCCTCGAGCTTTTCACGCTGTTCGGCCACGATCTCGGGCTTGGCATTGGCGACGAATTTCTCGTT
>NZLV01000221.1 GCA_002694345.1 Maricaulis sp. | reverse complement strand
TCGACGGCAGTTTCGTGATTTCCGACGGCCAACCCTATGAATCCGGCCCGACGGCCAAGGACAAGGGTAATGGCGTCTGGGAAATCACCGTGAATTGCGGTCGGCACAAGACGTCCGAAGTGGCGGACAAGTTCAACTCCCTTTGCGGCGGCCAGTATCATGAATACGCCCCCAAGGGTGGCGGCGGCACGCCGGACGAGCTGAACTTCATGTTCGGTATCACGGTGGCGTTCAAGAATGCCACGCCGATCACGCTTTATCTCGGCCAGGGACACTATTCGAGCCACAATAATTGGTGGATCGGCGGCCAGAATGTCGTCAATGACGGCAAGCCGGACCTGGTTCTGATCTCCAACAATCAGCCCATCCAGCTGCTGCGCATGTCCGGTTCAACTTCGACCATCGCGTTCGAGACCCTGGCCGCCAGCGCCAAATCGGCCAAGAGCCTGGCCGGCGCCAGCTGAGGCTTGCCGGACGGACCGGCCGCACCTTCCAAGCCGGTTCCGACGACAAAAAAGGCGGCCCCGAAAGGAGCCGCCTTTTGCTTGTCTGGAAAAGGCGCCCGTCAGGCGTCTTCGCCAATCTCCTGCACCGGACGGCCATCGCTGAGGGTTTCAGCGCCCGAGACCACAACGCGCTGACCGACTTCGATATTGCCGGCAATCGCGACATAGCCGTTTTCGCGTACACCGGCCTCCACCGGGACCTGGCGGGCGACATTCTCAGCGTCGACCACGAAGACGTGGGTTCCCGTGGAACGCAGCACCACGGCGTCATAGGGCGCCGCGAACTGGAGACGCGGTGTTTCGGCCGGGAAAGCCACACGCGCGGCGCTGCCAACGACCCAAGCCGAGCCATCCAGGTCAATCCGGACTTCGAAGGTTCGTGAGACCGCATCGCCCACCGGAATGATGGCGCGAATCGGGGCTTCCATGCGCTCGCCATTGGCCAGCGACAGGGTGACGGTCTGCCCGACGCCGAGATAGGGGGCGAGCGCGACTGGAACCTGCGCGACGGCTTCCTTGTGATCGATATCGACCAGGCGAGCGATTTCACGACCGGGCGCGGAAATCTCGCCCACCTGGATGAGACGTTCCGCAATACGGCCGGCAAAGGGCGCCGTGATACGGGTGCGCTCCAGTTCCAGCTCCGCGCGCATCACAGCCGTGCGGGCCTCCCGCAAATCCTGGTCAGCAAGATCGCGGGCCAGTTCCACTTCGCGCAAACGATTGGCCGGGACCGTGCCATTGGCAGCAAGCCCCTCATACCGGTCGGCTTCGGCATTCTGGTAGCGGGCATTGGCGTTGGCGCGAGCGAGACGGGCCCGGGCCTCTTCCAGCTGGATCCGTGCCTGGCGATCATCAAGCTGAGCGATGAGACCGCCCGCTTCCACCACATCACCGGGCTCGGCGATCTGGGTGACACGGCCGGCCAGTTCGGCCGCGATACGGGCATCATTGCGCGAGATCACACTGGCCGGCGTCATCACGGTGCGGGCCATGTCCTGTTCGATGATCTCGCCCAGACGCACGATGGCGGGGGGCGGACCGCCCTGGGCCCAAGCAGCGCTGGAAAGGCCAAGGCCGACAAGGGCGGCGGACAGGAAAGAGCGAAGCATGGTTGAGGCTTTCATGGACTTACTCCGCTGCGACGGGTTCGGGTGAACCGGCCAGCCGGGCCTGGCGGGCTTCGCCAAGGCGCAGGAGACAGGGGATGAGAACGAGGGTGAAGATGAGACTGACGCTCATGCCGCCGACAATGGCGGCCGCCAGCCCGCGATAGATCGCACTGCCAACCCCGGGCACCAGCAAGAGGGGCAGCATGCCCAGCAGGCTTGTCAGCGTCGACATGAAGATCGGGCGCAAGCGCATGCGCAGGGCCTGATCCACCGCAGACCGACGGTCCAGCCCCTCGCGCTCACCCTGACGGGTCTGGTCGACCAGAAGGATGGCATTGTTGATGACCAGACCCAGCAGGATGATGAAGCCCATCATGGTGAGCAGATCGAGCGGCTGAGCCACGAACAGGTTGAGCACCTGAAGCATGACCACGCCGCCAACCCCGGCCAGCGGGATGGACACGAGCACCAGCAGGGCATCGCGCAGGGATCGGAACATGCCTGCCAGGATCAGGAAGAGGATCACCATGGCCATGCCCATATTCATGAGCATGGTCGAGATGGCCCGGTTCAGACTGTCGGCACTGCCGCCATAAGTGATCGAGCCGTCGGCGGGCAATTCGGCCCGCATGGCCGGTTCGACCTCCTGCTGCACCACGTCCAGGATTTCTTCCAGCGAAAGACCTTCGGGCTGATTGATGTTGATGGTGACGGTACGGCGGCGATTGAGGCGCTGAATGGCCCCTGCCCCGACTTCCTCGCGGATATCGACCAGATCGCCGAGCGGAATGATGGCGCCAGACGGCGTGGCGATCGGCATGCCGGCCAGCTCGTCAGGCGTATCCCAGCCAGTCGTGCGCAGGATCATGTTCATGCGGCTGTCGCCGTCGAAGTATTCGCCGATATAGGCCCCATCCCCCAGCATCGCCATCATACCGGCAACATTGCGCCGGGCCCATCCGGCTTCCTGGATGCGCCGGTCATCCGGAACCAGGGTCAGACGGGGCTGCGTGGCCTGGGGTGGCGGGTTGGCATTGATGTTCACACCGGGAAAGCGCTGGCGCAGAAGCGACAGGCCGGTCTGCACGGCTCGGCCACGCGCCTCGGCATCGGCCGACTGCACATTGACCTGGATATTGCCGCCCTGGGCAAAGCCACCGAAGAGGTCACCCTGCTGGGCAAAGCCGAACACGTCGGGAATGCCGGTGATGATCTCGTCCCGGATGATCTGTTCCAGCTCGCCCACGCGGGACTGGTCCTGGACCCGCACGCCGATCGTGGCCCCCGTCCCACCCGGGAAGGTGCCGAAATAATAGTTGAGAAGAGCCGGCTCCTGTTCGCCCGACATATAGGGATCAAGCCGCTCGATCACGGTCGCGGCCACCTCTTCCTCGACCCAGTCCAGATTGGAGCCGGGCGGGAACATCATGAAGGCATCCACCGCATCTCGTTTCACCGGCGGCAGATAATCCATCGCCGGCCGCATGAACCAGGTCAGGGCGAGCGGAATGGAGATCAGGAGCGCCGCCACGCCCAGGCGCCGGGCCGGGCTGTCGGAGATCATCATGACGAAGTCGGCGACCTTGCCGAGCAGGACCTGGCGGGTCTGCGTCTTGCGATCGCGGACCCAGTATTTGGTCACCACCGGCAGGATGGTCACAGCGACCACCATGGACACCGCCACACCAACCGCAATGGTCACGGCAAGGTCGGCAAAAATCTGGCCTTCGGCATTCCGCGTGAAGATGATCGGCAGGAAAATGGCAACGGTCGTCGTGGTCGACGCCAGCAGCGCGCCCCAGACCTGCCCGGCACCTTTCGCCGAGGCAGTGTCGGCATCCTCGCCCATCTCGCGGCGGCGGATGATGTTCTCCAGCACGATAATCGCCGCGTCCATCACCATGCCGGTCGCGAAGGCCAGACCGGCCAGCGAGATCACATTCAGGGAACGGCCGAGCAGGAAGAGCACGATCAGGGTCGACAGGAGCGAAACCGGGATCGCCATGGAGATGATCAGAGTGGCGCGAGCCCGGCGCAGGAAGAGCCAGAGACCAAAGATCGCCAGGACCACACCCAGGACCAGATTGGTCCGCAACAGATCGATCGCCCGCATGATGAAGACGGAGGCGTCAAAAGACGGGGCCATCACCAGCTGGCGGTCGGCCAGCAGGCTCTCATTGATCAGGGCGACCTCGGCCTTCACCGCATCCAGAGCGGCGAGCACATTCGCACCCTCCTGCCGGCGGACCTCGATACCCATGGCCGGATTGCCGTTCTGGTAGGTGAAGTTGTTGCGTTCGCCAAAAGCCACTTCCACCGTGGCGACATCGGACAGGCGCACTGGCGTGCCATTGCGCCAGACGATGACGAGATCACCCATTTCGGACGGGTCGAACTCGCCCTCGAAGCGCATCTGGTAGG
This sequence comes from Maricaulis sp., assembly GCA_002694345.1. Classification (GTDB taxonomy): domain Bacteria; phylum Pseudomonadota; class Alphaproteobacteria; order Caulobacterales; family Maricaulaceae; genus Maricaulis. Next base: position 5,427 of record NZLV01000221.1, on the reverse strand, counting down.
AGCGGCGTCCGATCTCGGCATTGCCGCCGGAAACGTCCTGATTGTTGGCAATGGCGGCCGAAATCTGCGGCAGCGTCACGCCGAGAGAGGCCGCCCGGTACGGGTCGACCGTGATCTGCAATTCCTCCGGCCGCTGACCCCAGCCGATATTCACCGAGGCCACGCCGGGAATCGCCTCCAGACGCGGGATCACCGTGTCCTCGATAAAGGCGGAGTAGTCGTGGATCTCATTGGGGTTGTCCGGCAGGGCCTGGACGAAGAACCAGATCAGGCTCTGCTGAGCGCCCCCGAAACCGCCGATATTCGGCCCGACCGCATCGCGCGGCAGAGGCGGCAATTGCGACAGGCGGTTCGAGATTTCGATCGCCGTCTGCGTCATGTCGGTTTCAAGCGCGAAGGTCAGGTTGATGAAGGCATTGCCCTCACTGGTGAAGACCCGCATCTCCTCCAGCCCCGGAAGCCCGGCCAGCAATTGTTCCTGCGGCTCGACGATTTCCGATTCCATCTCCAGCGGCGACGCGGACCGCCAGAAGGTGGAAATATTGACCTGGGGCCGTTCCGTGTCCGGGAACAACTGGATGGGCAGACGCGTGAACGCGACCACGCCCATGAGCACGATCAATGCAACAGCCACCATGACAGCGGCCGGATTGTTCAGGGACAATCGGGTTAAAGGCATGAGTTTCTCCTCGCATGCCTCTCATATCACCCGATATCGCTGGTAGAATTAAACAATGTAAAGGCGGCTCACGCTTCAGTGAGCCGCCTTTCATTTCAGTAACTTGCCGAGATTACGTTTTGGTCAGGCAGCGTCAGGCCGCGGCGTGCTCGACCAGGTTTTCGGCCACGGTGTACTCGGCCTCGGTCTTCTCGGCGATCTCGTCGAGGCTGACACCCGGAGCCGTTTCGATGAGTTCCAGATGGTCGCCCTTCACATCGAACACGCCCAGCGTGGTGATGATGCGGTGGACGCAGGCCTTGCCCGTCAGCGGCAGGGTGCATTCCTTGAGCAGTTTGGGCTCACCGGCCTTGTTGGCGTGGTCCATGATCACCACGACGCGCTTGACGCCGGCGACCAGATCCATGGCGCCGCCCATGCCCTTCACGAGCTTGCCCGGAATCATCCAGTTGGCGATGTCGCCGGTTTCCGAAATCTCCATCGCACCCAGGATGGACAAGTCGATATGACCACCCCGGATCATGCCGAAACTGTCGGCGGAGGAGAAATAGGAGGTGCGGCGCAGTTCGGTGATGGTCTGCTTGCCGGCATTGATCAGGTCAGCATCCACCTCGTCATCATAGGGAAACGGCCCCATGCCCAGCATGCCGTTCTCCGACTGCAGGGTCACGTCGATCCCGTCCGGGATGTGGTTGGCCACCAGGGTGGGGATGCCAATGCCGAGATTGACGTAGAAACCGTCTTCCAGCTCTTGCGCGGCGCGTGCCGCCATGTCGTCGCGGGTCCAGGCCATTATGCTGTCTCCCTTTCACGAACCGTGCGCTGTTCGATGCGCTTTTCAAACTCACCCTTGAAGACGCGCTGGACGAAAATGCCCGGCGTGTGGATTTCGTCCGGATCGAGCGATCCCAGTTCGACGATTTCCTCGACTTCAGCGATGGTCACCTTGCCGGCCGTCGCCATCATCGGGTTGAAATTGCGGGCGGTCTTGCGGAAGACCAGATTGCCCTGCGGGTCGGCCTTCCAGGCCTTCACGATGGAAACGTCAGCCTTCAGGCCGGTTTCCATGATGTAGGTCTCACCGTCGAATTCACGGTGTTCCTTGCCTTCCGCGATCAGCGTGCCGACACCGGTCTTGGTGAAGAAGCCGGGAATGCCGGCGCCACCGGCGCGGATTCGCTCGGCCAGCGTGCCTTGCGGGTTGAATTCCAGCTCCAGCTCGCCGGACAGGAATTGGCGTTCGAATTCCTTGTTCTCACCCACATAGGAGGAGATCATTTTCTTGATCTGCTTGGCGTCGAGCAGGATGCCGAGACCGAAACCGTCGACCCCGCAATTATTGGACACGACCGTCAGGTCTTTCACGCCGGCAGCGTGCAGGGCGGCAATCGAGTTCTCCGGAATGCCGCACAGGCCGAACCCGCCGGCCATCAGCGTCATCCCGTCAAACACCAGTCCGTCCAGGGCGGTCTTGGCGTCCGGATATACCTTGTTCATGCAGACCTCTGTGCAAAGTTGATATCTGGTTCATGTTTTATATAGCGGCCACCGCAAAATGCTAGTCGGCCGATGTAGAACCCGCGTCCCCCTCCCGGTCCGCGCGCACCCGGGCGTCGATTTCGATGGCCAGTGCACCACCGAAAAACACCGCATAGGCGGACCAATAAATCCACAGCAGGAAGACCACAAGGGCCCCCAAGGAGCCATAGACGGAGAAGTCCACCATGCGGGCGACATAGAGCGAAAAACCCTTGGACAGAAGCAGCCAGAGCGTGGTCGAGACCAGGGCGGCAATCGTCGAGGCACGCCAGCTGACCGCCTCGGTGCGCCGCCGCATCGTCATCCGGTAAAGCAGTTCCAGCGCTACGAACATCACCAGCGCAGCCGTTGTCCACTCATTGAACAAGCCCCGGATGTCGAGCGGGTCGAGACCCAGAAGTTCGAAGATCTGCCGCAGCACCACGGGAATGGCGAGCACGGCGAGATTGGCGAAGGTCAGCAAGGCCCCGCCGATCAGGACCGAACTCATCGCCAGGATGTTGAAATGGATCACATTGCGGATGTCCTGGTCTTCCGCGAGGTGGTTGAGCCCGGCAATGATCGCCTTGGCGCCCCGGGACGCGGCGAACAGCGCAATGGCCAAGGCGATGGCACCATTGACCGACAGGGCCGAGATCGGGGCGTCGGCCAGACGGCCCAACTGGGCCAGAACGAAATCCTGGGCGCCAGGCGGCATGATTTCCGCGATCCGGGCGATCTGGGCTTCAGCATCCTCGATGGAATTGGTCAGACCGTAGACCGACATGGCCAGCGCCATGCCGGGAAACAGGGCCAGCATGCCGAAATAGGATGCCCCGCCGGCAAACAGCATCACATCCCGCGCCATGGACCGGCTGATGGCGGCCACCACAACACTGGCAGCCTTGAACAGGGGATGGCTGCGCACCCGGTCCAGATCCAGCTTCTTGATCATGTCTGTCGTCTCTGCCCCCTGCCCCGCAAGACCGGGACCTCATCCTGACGGGAATCGGTGATTATGGCGATCCGTGCAAGCGGGATGGTCCCGATTGCTGCATCAGGATAGGCCGATGTCCTTTTCCAAGGCAGTGGAGCTGCTGCAACTGGCGCGCATGGCGTCGAACTATGCCGGAGTTTCGTTGAGCGAGATCGAGGCGGAGTTCGACTGCGTGCGGCGCACCGCCCAGCGCATGACCGATGCCCTGTGCCGGGTGTTTCCTGACACCGAGGATTATGTCGATCCGCAGGGACACAAGCGCTGGCGGGTACCGCGGCGCAAAGTGGCGGAATTCTTTGCACCGACAGCGGATGAGGTCGCAGCGCTGGAACTGGCCGGCACGGCGCTGGAACGCCAGGGACTGGGATCGGAAGCGGCCCAGCTGCGCTCCCTCCGGGAAACCATCAACATGCTTTTGCCCGACAAGCGGCGCCCCGGACTGGAAGCGGATGAGGAAGCCCTGCTGGAAGCCATGGGCCATGCCGCCCGCCCCGGCCCGCAACCCGTGTCCGATCCGCGGATCGATGGTGCGATCGCCGAGGCACTCAAAGGGCCGTTCGTGCTGAAGATCCGCTATCGGGGTCGGCAGGATCAGGATGCCAGCGTGCGGGAAGTCCAACCCTATGGCCTGCTGCTGGGCGCGCGGCGTTATCTGGTGGGCCGCGACCGGGTTCGCGGCGATGGCGTGATGCGCCACTACCGCGTCGAAGACATCGTGGACGCCGAACTGACGGAGGACTGGTTCGCCCGGGATGAGGATTTTGATCTGGAAGTCTATGCCAACCGCTCGTTCGGCGTGTTCCAGAACGAAGCCGAATTCGGTGAAGTGGTCTGGAAATTCACACCACAGGCGGCGGTACACGCGGCCCGTTTCCGCTTTCACCCCAACCAGACCAGCGAAACGCTGGAAGATGGGTCCCTCATTGTGAGGTTCATGGCGTCGGGTCTGCTGGAAATGTGTTGGCATTTGTATGCCTGGGGCGATCAGGTCGAAGTGATCGCACCGTCTGCCCTGGCCGACATGGTCCGGGATCATCGCCGCAGCGACTTTCCCGGACTGCCGTGACAGAGGAGCCGGATCGCAGCGTCTAACGGACGGCGATGCGGACCTGTTCGGAATTCTGCCAGGACGGCATGGAGTGGCCGTCAGCAGCACTCATGGCCAGCTGGTAGCCCTTGGCCAGATAGCGGCAGATCGAGCGTTCATCCTCGACATGGATGCAGTCGATCGTGTCACCGGGACGTTGCATGCGGAAAAAACCGTCGCGGAAGCGGTGCGGCACCATGTTGCGCAGGGCGCCACCGGCCCCTTCGATATAAGCGTTGATTGCGATAGCCATCGGGCTCTCCATCTCGTGTGTCTTTCGATGATTGGAGAATGCCAGAGGGCCAGGACAAAACCTGTCACCCCAGAAATGCGCTGTACAGACAGGCAATAAGAAACGCCGGTCGTTGGGGGCGACCGGCGTTTCAGGGCTATCTATTCGATATGGAGACCAGCCAACGAGCGAGGGACTACAGGGTGTTCGCTGATCTCGAGACTGACATTAGGTGCGGCGCGCTGAACCCGACATGAACAGAAAGCTGAACGAAATTTTTTACGCTTCGTGCGCTTGCTTGTCAGATCAAATCGGCTTGGCTATCGCATGAACAAACGGGTTCCGGCGGCAGAATGACAGACACATCCACCCTTACGGCATGGACACAGGCCGATCTGGAGCAGGCCCAGCTGGCCCATGGCCGATTCCTGGCGGGTCTGCCCGACGGCCGACGCGCCGTGCTGACCGGAGCCGTTCTCGCCGGGCTGGATTTTTCAAACCATGACTGGCGGGATGCCGATTTGCGAGACTGCGACCTGGCCAGTGCCAAGCTCGACGGGGCTGATTTCTCGGGCGCCCGCCTCAGCGGCGCATGCCTGGACGGGGCCAGTCTGGTCGGCACGGCCCTGGATGCGGCCGACCTGCGCGGCGTCACCATGAAACAGGCGCGCCTGGTGGCTTGCCGAGCCCGAGCCGCCGACTTTCGCGATTATGCTCGTCCGGATGGACATGGCGGGTTCCAGACACTGACCACCTCTCTGGAGGGCGCCGATCTGGCCGGAGCCGATCTGGCCCGTGCACGCCTCGCGGGTGTGAAAGCGTCCGGTGCCGTGCTGGATGATGCCGATTTGTCGGGGGCCCGCTTCAACCGGGCCGAACTGGATGGGGCAAGCCTGCGGGGCGCCCGCCTCGCC
>NZLV01000220.1 GCA_002694345.1 Maricaulis sp. | reverse complement strand
GGGGGGGGGGGGGGGGGGGGGGGGGGGGGGGGGGGGGGGGCGGCCGCGAAAGCGGCCCACAAGGAGAATCCTCCTTCCCCTTGCTGGGGACGGAGGAGCCCAAGGACAGTCCGGGGGACTGTCCGACGCGACGACGCCGCGAAGCGGGCGGAAGGGGTGAAAGCGCTTCGCGCTTCCTCACTCTTTGAAGGTCGCCCACTCCACCGCTTCGCGGTCCCCCTCGCCCATCTAGGGCGAGGACCAGGTCAAGCTTGTCATCCCGGCCTTCGAGGCCGGCCTGCGTCAGCGTACCGGGTCGAGCCGGGTGAAGCGGGGCTGGCCCCAGTCGAACTCGGTCTTGCTGTGCTCGAAGCCGCAGAGCGTTGCGAGGACGGTGAGGGGGATGTCGAAGATGAAATCGACAGGGGCGGTTTCCCCGCCTTCCGCGGTTTGCCGCGCTGTCAGCTCCGCCCTGATCTCATCCAGGCAGGCCGGAAGTTCGCCTCCGGTTTGGAGGTCGAACACGCCCTGTTCCGAATTGTGCAGGACCCACCAGGCTGGGGCGCCGTTGCGGAAGGCGCTGGCCATGCTGATCATGGCGCCTTCGCTGATCTGGGCGCAGAGGACGTCCTCCGCTCCCTGAGACCATTTTGCCAGATTGTCCTGATTGGGGAGGCTGATGTCGGCGATCCAGACGATGTACCAGCCAGTCGGTAGTTGAGCGCCGGAAAAATCGGCCTCGTTGTACGGGTCATCCTGCTGACTGTCTGTCAGGCCCAGCTTTGCGTGCACCTCTTCCGGTGTCAGGCCCTTGAAGGCCAGCCAAGCCATGTTGAAGCCCATGAAATCCCCCATGCGTTGCGCGCAGGAGTGTGGGCAAGTTGGTTGGGCCTGCCAAGTTTTGTCGCTTTCAGGAGGTCTCTGTCAGGGCATGGCGGAGCTTTGCCCTCCCTGCAACTCACTCGCAGCTGCAAACATATCCGTTCACATCTCGTGGTTTTACAAGGGAATTTGCTTGACCCGTCGCGCGTAACGGATGTGAGAATGGGGCAAGAAATGGCGGGCCGGCTTAAAGGTTCGCGTAAACAAGTTACGGGCGAAAGCCCGGGGTGAGGAGCATGAAGCCGACCGATACGCGCGATCCCGACTATTATCACAAGGTCGTGGATTGCCAGTGGGCGTGCCCGGCACACACGCCGGTTCCCGAATATATCCGCCTGATCGCTCAGGGGAAATTCACTGAAGCTTATCTCGTCAACCGGCGTTCGAATGTCTTTCCGGGCATTCTCGGCCGGGTGTGCGACCGGCCCTGCGAGCCGGCCTGCCGCCGCGGGCGCGTGGAAGAGGAGCCGGTGGCGATCTGCCGCCTGAAGCGCGTCGCCGCCGACCATCGCGACGAGGTGGAGCATCTCGTGCCGCAGAAGCCGGCGCAGACGAATGGCAAGAAGATCGCGCTGATCGGAGCCGGTCCGGCCTCGCTGACCGTGGCCAATGATCTGGCGCCGCTGGGCTATGAATGCACCGTGTTCGAGGCGCACCACCGTCCGGGTGGTTTGATGATCTCCAACATCCCCTCCTTCCGTCTGCCGGAAGAGGTGCTGGATACGGAGATCGGCTATATCGAGAAGATGGGCGTCGAGATCAAACTCAACTCCCGGATCGAGAGTCTGAAAGGTCTGATGGGCGAGGGCTATGATGCCGTCTTCATCGGCTCCGGCGCGCCCAAGGGTAAGGACCTCAAGATTGAGGGTCGAGACGAGGCTGCGGCCAATATCCATATCGGGATCGACTGGCTGGAAAGCGTCGCCTTCGAGCACACCAAGTCGATCGGCAAGCGTGTCCTGATCATCGGCGTCGGCAATACCGCGATGGATTGCTGCCGCACCTCGCTGCGACTGGGCGCGGATGATGTGAAGGTTATGGCCCGCAAGCCGCGGCAATTCTTCAAGGCCTCCCCCTGGGAGTTGGAGGATGCCGAGGACGAGAATGTCGAGATCATCGTCAACCATTCGCCCAAGCGCTTTGTCGTCGAGAACGGCAAGCTGACCGGGATGGAATTCGAGCTCATGGAATACGAGCTCGACGAGGATGGCGAGATCACCGAGACCCGCAAGGCCGGCACGAAGATCATCCCGTGTGATGATGTCATCCTGGCGATCGGCCAGGAGAACGCCTTCCCCTGGATCGAACGCGATCTGGGTATCGAATTCGACAAATGGGGTGTGCCGGTGGTCGATGAGACGACCCATGCCTCCACCCTGCCGGGTGTCTTCTTCGGCGGCGACAGTGCCTTCGGTCCGAAGAACATCATCTGGGCGGTCGAGCATGGCCACCAGGCCGCGATCTCCATCCACAAGCATTGCGAAGGCGAGGCGCTGGATGAGCGACTGCCGCGCGGCGTCAATCTGGCCTCGGCCAAGATGGGCGTGAATGAGTGGATGTATTCCAACACGTATGACGGGGCGCATCGCCGCGACATGCCGCTGGTGGATCTGAAGGCGCGCTTGTCCAACCGCAAGATGGAAGTCGAGCTGGGCTTTGACGCCGAGCGGATTGCGACCGAGGTGCAGCGCTGTCTGAACTGTGATGTGCAGACCGTGTTCGAGGCGCCGCTGTGCAAGGAGTGCGATGCCTGTCTGGATATCTGTCCGGTCGATTGCCTGGCGATCGTGCCTGATGGTGAGGAAGCCGCCCTGCGGGCCAGCCTGAAAGTGCCGGCCGCCAACAAGGATCAGGCGCTCTATGTCTCCGAACCGCTCAAGGATACCGGGCGTGTGATGATCAAGGACGAGAATTTGTGCCTGCATTGTGGCCTGTGCGCGGAGCGCTGCCCGACGGCGGCCTGGGACATGCAGGATGCGGACATCTTCATTCCGCACGTCGACAATGAAGCCGGGAAGGTAGCGGCGGAATGAAAGATCTCGTCGAAACAGCCAGCGAAGTGCGTGTGAACGACTTCGTTCTCAAGATCGCTAATGTGAACGGCACCGGTTCGGCCTCGGCCAACGGATTGCTGATGAAGGCGATTTTCCGCATGGGCGTGCCCGTGGTCGGCAAGAACCTCTTCCCGTCCAACATTCAGGGCCTGCCGACCTGGTATGAGATCCGACTGACCAAGGACGCCTATATGGCGCGTTCGGGTACGGCGGAATTCATGGTCGCGATGAATGCGGAGACCTACAAGCAGGATCTCGCCGAGGTCTCGCCGGGTGGTTTCCTGCTGTATGACAGCACTTGGCCGCGCCCGGACCTGCATGCCCGCCAGGATGTCACCGCGATCGGTGTGCCGCTGGCGCGGATGTGCAATGAGGTGTTCGAGAATGCGCGCACCCGCGTGTTGATGAAGAACATGGCCTATGTCGGCGCCGTGGCCGGTCTGACCGGTCTGGATGTCGAGGTGATCAAGGAGCTGGTGACCGAGATGTTCGGCACCAAGGAACACCTGATCACGGCCAATATGAAAGCGATCAATCTGGGTCTGGATTATGTGCGCGAGCACTTCCCCGATCCGCTGCCGCTGAAGGTCGAGCGCATGGATGCGACGGCCGGGCATATCATGATCGACGGCAATACGGCGGCGGCCCTGGGCTGTGTCTATGCCGGCGCGACCTTTGGCGCCTGGTATCCGATCACGCCGTCGACCTCGCTGATGGACGGGTTCAAGTCCTTCTGTGAGAAGTTCCGGGTCGACAAGGACACGGGCGAGAAGAATTTCTGCATCATCCAAGGCGAGGACGAGCTGGCCTCGGTGGGCATGGCGATCGGCGCCGGCTGGAATGGTGCGCGCTCTTTCACGCCGACCTCCGGTCCGGGCATTTCCCTGATGAGCGAGTTCATCGGCTTTGCCTATTATGGCGAAGTGCCGGTCGTGCTGTTCGATGTGCAGCGGGCGGGACCGTCGACCGGTCTGCCGACGCGCACCCAGCAATGCGACCTGACCCTGGCGGCCTATGCCAGCCACGGTGATACCAAGCATATCCTCGTCTTCCCGGCCAATCCGAAGGAATGCTTCGAGATGGCGATCCAGTCCTTTGACCTGGCGGAGCGCTTCCAGACGCCGGTCTTCTTCATGACCGATCTGGATATCGGCATGAATGACTGGATGGTGCCGGAGCTGGACTGGGATGACAGCTACCAGCCCGATCGCGGCAAGGTGCTCAGCAAGGACGAGCTCGAGGCGATCGAGAAATTCTACCGCTATGAGGATCGCGATGGCGACGGGATCACCTATCGCTCCCTGCCGGGCGTGCATCCCAAGGGCGCCTATTTCACCCGCGGTTCCGGCCATAACTGGAAGGGCGGCTATACCGAGGACAGCGATGAGTACAAGGAGGTCGTCGACCGCCTGGTGCGCAAGTGGAAGAGCGCGGCCGATGCCGTGCCCGGCCCGATCATCCGACGCTGTGACGGACCGGCCCGTCGGGCGATCATCTCGGTCGGGGGCTGTGACGGTGCCGTGATCGAGGCGATGGACCAGCTCTCCGCCCAGGGGGTGAACCTCAACTATCTCCGCGTCCGGGGCTTCCCCTTCAACGCCGAGGTCGAGGCTTTCATCGCCGCGCATGACGAGGTCTTCGTGGTCGAGCAGAACCGCGATGCGCAGCTGCGCACCCTGCTGGTGAACGAGACCGATGCGCCCAAGGACAAGCTGGTGCCCGTGCTGGACTATGCCGGCATGGCTGCCAATCCGAAATTCATCGTCGAGGGCATCTCTGCCTATCTCGACGCGCTGGGAGACGCCGCATGACCTCCATGCCGAAACCCTTCATCGACAAACACCTGCCCAAGAATGAGCTGGGCCTGACGGTCCGCAATTACGAAGGCTCGATGTCGACCCTGTGTGCCGGCTGCGGCCATGACTCGGTCACGGCGGCCCTGGTCCAGGCCTTCTGGGAGCTGAATCTGGCGCCGGAAAGCGCGGCCAAGGTGTCCGGCATCGGCTGTTCTTCCAAGACGACGGCCTATTTCATGGGCCAGTCGCACGGCATCAATTGCGTGCACGGCCGCATGCCGTCCGTGGCGACGGGCGCGAATGCCGTGAATGGCGATCTGCACTACATCGGGATTTCCGGCGATGGCGACAGTCTGTCGATCGGCTTCGGCCAGTTCGCACACGCGATCCGCCGCAATCTCAACATGCTCTACATCATCGAGAATAATGGTGTGTACGGGCTGACCAAGGGCCAGTTCTCGGCCTCGGCCGATATCGGCTCGAAGTCGAAGAAGGGTGTCGCCAATGAGCAGACCCCGATCGATCCCTGTGTTCAGGCGCTGACGCTGGGGGCCGGCTTCGTGGCGCGCGCCTTCTCTGGCGACAAGTCGCAGCTGGTGCCGCTGGTGAAAGCGGCGCTGATGCACAAGGGTTTTGCGATGATCGACGTGATCTCACCCTGCGTGACCTTCAACGACCACGCCGGCTCGACCAAGAGCTATGCCCATACCTACAAGTATTATCACCCGCTCGTGCACACGGATTTCGTGGCTCATGCCGAGGAGATCACGGGCGAATATGCCGAGGACGGGGCGATGCGCGTAACGCTGCATGATGGCGGCGAGCTGCGCCTGCGCAAGACGGACAGCGATTATGATCCGCGCGACAAGGCGCAGGCGATCGAGACGCTGATGATGAATGATGGCGGCGGCGAGATCCGCACGGGTCTGCTCTATCTCAATGAGGACATGCCGGACATGCATGCGGCCAATCATCTGCCGAAAACGCCGCTCAACCAGCTTCCCTATGAGGCGCTGAACCCCGGCAAGGCCGCCCTGGCCTCGCTGCAAAAGCGCTATCGCTGACGGTTGACGGAATGGCGCCCCGGGGTCTGCTCGTCTCTCTGGTGATCCCAGCCGGGCTAATGGCGGCTCCGGCGGCCCTGGCGCAATCTGATGCCGGGGAGTGGCGTCCGCAACAGGTCGAGGGTGAGGCTCCGGTCTATCCTGGAACCGCACTCCGCCGGGCGCAGGAAGGCGATTGCAGCGTCGTTTTCCGGATCGATCAGCAAGGCCGGATCGATGAATTCGAGATCAGCTGTTCCGATCCCGTATTCGAGCCGGCGGCCCTGGCGGCAGCCTCAAGCTGGCGTTTCACGCCTTGGCCAGGCCCGGAAATGTTGAGTGTCCGCCGCTACAGCAAGCCGATCCGTTTCAGACTGGATGATTGATCCGCAGGGTCAGGCGCTGACGCCGAAGCGTTCAATGATCAAATCCGTGCCGGCCGAGCGCAGGGATTCGGCATAATCATTGGCGGTTTGTTCGCTGAGCGTGCCGTGCAGGAAGCACTGGCCGGCTTCGTCGCGGACCGGCGTGTAGCGCGTTGCCCAATAGCGCGGGCTTTCGCGTGTGTCGCACCAAAACGCCGTCGCGCTGAGCACATCTCCCGAGCGCAGGCCGGACTGGCAGATCGTATCGATCTGGTCGCGCAGCTGTCCCAGAGCCTCGCAATCGGTCAGGTCGGACAGGGCAGCGACACAATCCTCGTCCAGCGCCGCGCTGATGGCTTCCACCGTGTAACGGCCATTCTCCGGCTCCGGCTGGACCAGGAAGGAGGGGAAGGGGCTGTAGCGAATGGTGGCGAGGAAATCGTCAAATGTGCTGCGTGTACGCGGATTGCTCGACAGGGCCTCGATCGCCTCGGCGACATGCGGGGCAGGCTCCACCAGGCCGGATTCAAGCCTGGAGATATAGGTCTGGCTGACACCGATCAGTTCGGCCATGGCCCCCTGTTTCAGCCGCAAGCGCAGCCGAAGAGCCCGGACTGTTTTTGCCCAATCCATTCCCGAGTCTACCCCGTCCCCTGTTAGTCTCGTGTTTTCTTTGTAGAAAATCGAAACCTGACGCGGCACTCATAATTAATTAATCGTTAGGAGAGTCCAAGCGCGTGACCCACATAGCCCGGCAGATCGCTCATCAGCGCGCCCAGTTCGCCGCGAGCCATGGCCGGCAGGAATATGGCCAGGATCACGGAGATGATCAGGCCGATGCCGGCACGGAATACGTCCGAGATGACATCCTTCACAGCGTCCATCTTCGAGCGCAGACCGGCAACATAGGCAATCGCGATCTCGCGGCCGGCCAGCATGCCCAGGAAGACCCAGGTGGTGCTCATCGGGATGTCGTTCAGCTCTTTGAAGATGAAGAGGATGATGCCGTAGAAGAGGTCGACCAGGGTGGCGGCGCGGATGTCCGTCGTATTGGTCTTGCTCAGCACGATCTTCTGAATCTCACCGCCGCGCGTCGCGAAGATGATGGCGTGAAGCGCCAGCATGACCAGCGTGGCGAAAACGAGCAGGAGCGGGGAGAAGCTGACCTGGGTTTCCAGCACGGCCACGCCGTCCTGCAGCAGGGGCGCCCCGTTTTCCATCACCGGGACCAGCTCGGTCGTACGCGGCAGGAAGACGAAGATATTGGCCAGGTCCTGCATCAGCCACTGGGACCAGAGGAAGGCTGTCGAGCCCCATTGAGCCACAAACCAGAAGGCGTGGTGGGGCTGGTCCTTGGTGTTGGCCACCCAGCGTTCGAAAATGCGGGAAATGATCAGATAGATGACGAAGGCGGCCCCGATTGCGACCAGATAGCCCAGGGCGGACTTGGTCAGCATTTTCGGCAGCACGCCCTCGGTCTCGGCGCCACCGGTCAGGGCGAAAATGGTCAGGACGAGGAAGGTCGTGGAGACCGGCACGCCATAGCGCGTCAGGATCAGCAGGAAGAGCGGCGGAATGGCATGCCACCATTGAACGCCGGCTTCCGGATAGGGCAGGGAATTGAGGCGCCCGAAGGCGATGTCCTGCCCGCCCATGAACCAGCCCCAGAGCATGACGGCAACAATGATGGAGCAGGCATAGGCCCACAGGATCAGCCAGGAGCGTTTTGCGTTCGAGCTGAGGAAGGTCCCCAGGGTCTGGATCGCATCATTGGCGACGATGGAATAGGACGCGATCAGAAAGCCGACGATCGAGAACACCCAGGCCGCGAGCGAGATGTCTGTCATGATGTAACCCTGTCCGTTGGGAAGCCCGCAGGCAGGTAGCAAGTCCGGGGTCGGCTGATCAATCGACAATGCGCGATGCGCCGACAATTTCACAAAACTGTCGCGACACATCAGGGATTTAGTCGATCCATCTGGTTTTGTTAGGCGTCACTTCTTGCCTTCAGGGCCTGTTTGGTTATATTTTAGAACCCCACTGCCTGCCGCGGCCGGCGCCCCGTCGAGACGGAGTTGCGCTGATGAATCAGGTCTTTGCTTGCTCGGAAACTTCGGCCATCCACTGGCCTTCCGTGATCCGCCACTATCGCCATTCCATGGGCCTCAAACAGGCCGCCATGGCCCATGATCTGGGCGTGACCCAGACCATGATCTCCCGCTGGGAATCCGGAACTTCGCTGCCCAGCGAGCGGATCCAGGAGCGGATATTCGATCTCTACTGGCGGGCCCACGCTGCGGTGCCGCGCGCGGTCTGGCTGGACCGGATCGGGCGCCATCCGGCCCCCGTGGCCGTGATCAGCGCCCAGGGTCGGGTGATGCGCGCCAGCCAGGGCTTGCAAAGGGCGCTGGGTTGTCGCCGTCATGATCTGGAGGGGCGTTTCTGTCATGAAGCGTTCACCGGTGATTTGGTGGAGCTGTTCGACACCCTGACGGCCAGCGGCTTCTTCGAAGGGCGGGTCGCGTCGGCCGAGAGCATGGACCGGATCCGTTATTTTGGCCCGGACCAGGCCGAGCGGGCGATCCTGACCCATGGTCTTCATCGTCCGGCCTTTCTGGCGGGCCCCCAGATCGTCTGGCTGTTCTCCGGCGCGACCGTGTCCCGCAGCGTTTTCGAGGATGTGCGCACCCGCCTCGGCGGATCGCGCGTCATCCGGAAAGCGATCTGAGATGGCAGGTTCGACCGGCAAGAACTCATCCGATGAAGGCTGGCGCGACCGGCTGCGCCGCTATCGCCTCTCGCACAATATCAAGCAATCAGCCCTGGCCGAGGATCTTGGCGTCACCCAGGCCATGGTGTCACGATGGGAGGCCGGTCTGGTGGATCCCAGTCCCGTCATGCAGGCCCGGATACGGGTCTTGCTGGCGCTTGAGCCCGCCATCCCGCTTGTGGATTGGCGGCGCCAGGTGGCACTGGAGCCAGGGTTGGCGGCGGTCATCGACCCGGTCGGGCAGATTGAAACCGTCAGCCAGGGTCTGGCGCGATTGCTGGCGCGTCCGGCCGCGGAGATCGAAGGGCAGTATGTCGATGAGGCCTTTTCCGGTGACCTGCCCCAACTATACCGGCGACTAAAAAACGCGGGATTTTTTGACGAAGCGGTCGAAACCGTTGAAAGTGCTGACAAGTACTGTTTTGTCGACAAGAATGGGCATGTGGTCAGTCACTGTGTACAGGGTCTGCACTGGCCACATCGGGGAGAGGATGGCGAAATTCGCTGGATGCTGACCGGCGCACGGGTTACGCAAGCCGAGTTTGCGCACTTGCGGCGTAGCCAGTCGGGTCAGATCGAACTGATTTTTGCCGAATAGGCCCTGGAGGGGACGCAATTGGTTCAGGACATGAATTTGTCGGTGTCGTCCAACAAGGTGAACTGGCCGTCAGTGATCCGGAATTTCCGGATGTCCAAACGCTTGAAACAGGCGGCGCTGGCCGCGGATCTGGGTGTGACCCAGGCCATGATTTCGCGTTGGGAGAATGGCGACAGCGAGCCGCCGGAACGGGTCAAGCGCCGCATGGCGGAACTCGTCCAGGACGCCTTCGTCGTGGCGCCGGCGCCGACCTGGGTTGATCTGGTGACGCTCAACCCGTCGATCGAATTCGTGACGGACAGCATGGGCATGATCAAGGCCGTGTCCCGCGGGGCACTGGAATTGTTCGGCTTGGCCCGTCATGAGGCCGAGGGCCGCAATGTGAAGGACTTCCTCGGCGGGGATTTCACCAAGGCGCTGGTCCGGCTTCGCGAAGAAGGCATGTTCCAGAACAATCTGGCCTATGGGCAGAGCCTGGGATCGATGGAGGTGAATGTGTCCTCCGGCCTGAAGACCGTGCTTTACGATTGCATCCACTGGCCGCGCATTTCCGAGGCGCGCACGGTCTATTGCGTCCATTCCGGCGCGGTGATCGATGATGGCAAATATGCCAGCCGGCTGGAGGAGCGGGGCGACAAGGTCGTCCTGCGGCGGACTTTCTAGACGGTACACAGAGCGGACATGAAAAAGGGCGGCCCGTCATGCGGTGCCGCCCTCTTCATGTCGGGTTGGGGCTGACTAGCGCAGGCCCTCATAGATCATGCTGTGAACATAGGGCGCATGATTGGTGCCGACCCAGCAATTCTTCTCCGAGGGCGGGTCGAAACTGATGGTCTCGCCCGGCTCGTAGACGGGCCAGCTCTCGCAATGGGTTTCGGCCCCAAATCCGATATCAATCGTGACGGCCCCGGTGTCAGGGTCGATCGTCCACATGCCGAGCATGTCTTCCCCGGCGGCATTCATATGGACAATTCCGGACAGGCTGCCGTCCGTGGAGGCTTGGAATTGGGCGAAGAAATAGGTCGGGTCGTCATCGGTGCTGCCGCCGACGCGGCCCATCTGGAAGAACTCGCCACTGGGCTGCCGGACCGCTTGCGCCTGGGCCGGGCTGGTCAGGCCCAGTACGAGCAGCGCCAATCCGCAGGCCGTCGTTTGAAGTGTCATGATGTCTCCCCGTTCGTGGCATCAGACCCTGGAGGGTAGGCCAAACGGCTTAAGACTCCCTGAGCACTACAAAATGGCCCGTCCCGGACATGAAAAAGGGCGGCACCGCATGGCGGGCCGCCCTTCTCGTGTGCGTGTTTCGGCGTGGCTTATTCGGTGCCCATCTGGGCATCGCGCAGGGCGCGGAATTCATTGCCTTCATACCAGTTCGGCCAATCGGTCGAATTGGCCAGGCGCTGGCCGACATCGAAGAAGAGCTCGGTGTTCTGGACCATGCCGGACATGTCCCAGTCTTCCGAATACTCGTCGGCGGGCCCGTGATAGCGGTGGGCGCGATAGTCGGCGCCCATGGCCTGGCCGGCTTCCGGGCCGCCCTCGCGCAGGTCTTCGCCCCCATCGGCGTAGAGCATCGGCAGGCCGTGCTTGGCCAGCGAGATGTGGTCGGAGCGGTAGAAATAGCCGGCTTCCGGGTTCGGGTCCGGAACGATGTAGCGGTCCTGGTCGGCGGCGGCGGCCGTCAGCAGGTCTTCCAGTTCCGAGGCACCATGGCCGACCACGACGACGTCACGGGACAGGCCGGTCGGCAAGATGGCGTCGATATTGATGCCCCCGACGGACTGGTCGTAAGGCACGATCGGGTTCTCGCCATAATAAGCCGAACCGAGCAGGCCGGATTCCTCGGCGGTCACGGCCAGGATCATCACGGAGCGCTCCGGCGGGTTGGCCATGAAGGCTTCGCCGATTTCCAGGATGGCGGCGGTGCCGGTCGCATTGTCGACGGCGCCGTTATAGATGCCGTCCTCGCCCTCGGCGACGTCGCGGATGCCGATATGGTCCCAGTGCGCGGTGTAGATGACGTATTCATCCGGATGTGTGGTGCCCGGGATGACGCCGACCACATTGCGCGAGTCCATGGTGCGCGTGGAATTGTGCAGGGAGCCGGAGGCGGTCAGGCCGGTCATCTCGACCGGGGTGAAACCCGGCTGGGCGGCGGCAGCGGTCAGGGCGTCGAAGTCGAGACCGGCCAGATCAAACATCTGGCGGGCACGGCCCTCGGACACCCAGCTTTCCACGGCGGCGAAGTTGCCCTCGCCCGGCGCACGGGCCAGGTCGAGCTGGGCACCGGTCCAGGAGCCGGAGACCACGTTCCAGCCATAGGAGGCCGGCGCGGTCTGGTGGATCAGGATGACGCCGGCTGCGCCCTGGCGGGCCGCTTCCTCATACTTGTAGGTCCAGCGGCCGTAATAGGTCATGGCATTGCCATTGAAGAGACCGCTGTCGGGATTGGCATAGCCGGGATCATTGACCAGCATGACAACCGTGCGGCCCTCGACATCGAGACCGGCATAATCGTCCCAGCCATATTCCGGCGCGACGACGCCATAGCCCACGAACACCAAATCGCTGTCGGCCAGCTCGACCTCGGCATCGGCGCGCTTGGTCCAGAACACGACATCCTCGCCCATGCTCAGGCCGAGCGGCTCGCCCTCGAAGGCGACGTCGAAGCTGGAGGCTTCCTCGTCGAGCGTGACTTCCAGCAGCGGGACCGGCTGGAAATAGCTGCCCTCATAGCCCGGCTCGAAGCCGATGCGGGCCATTTCGTCGGCAATCCACTGGCTGGCTGCGATACCGCCGGGTGCGGCCGGAGCGCGGCCTTCGAACTGATCATAGGCCAGCGTGGCGATGCGCCAACGCAGATCGGCTTCGGTGATTTCCGGCGTGGTCAGCGAGGCCTCGGCCGTGTCCGCCGGCGTGTCCGCCGGGGTGCAGGCCGTTGCCATCAGGCCGCCGAGCGCGGCGAGAAGTGCAAAACGGGTCATTCTTTTCCCCTCTACGGGCCGAATTTCGATGAAGGGCCCTTGGGCTAGGTCATGAAAGTGTGGCACATCCTGCACCCGTGCCGGTCGCGCACAAGGGGGCGCATCACACAGGATGCGGGAATTGGGGTTTGACCAAACCTGAATGACCATTCATGTTCAGGGCAAACCAAAAGGAGCGGCGCGCTCGAACGAGCGGTATGCCGTGGGGAGACAAGATGACGGATACGCGTGAGGGCACTGAGCCTGAGTCGAAGACCGGCGCCGGATACCAGACCTATGTCATGGTCCTGCTGTTCCTGGTCTATACCTTCAACTTCCTCGACCGGCAGATCATCTCGATCCTGGCCGAGCCCATCAAGGCCGAGTTCGATTTGACGGACGGGCAGCTGGGCCTGTTGGGCGGGATCGCCTTTGCCTTCCTCTATTCCACGCTCGGGGTTCCGATTACTTGGCTCGCGGACCGCTGGAGCCGGACCTGGATCATGACGATCTCGCTGACCCTGTGGAGCGGGTTCACCGCCCTGTCCGGCATGGTGGGCAATTACACCCAGCTCTTCCTGGCCCGCATGGGCGTCGGTATCGGCGAAGCCGGTGGCGTTGCCCCGGCCTATTCGCTGATCGCCGACTATTACCCGCCGGCCCAGCGCGGTCGCGCCATGGCCTTCTATTCCCTCGGCATCCCGGTCGGTTCGGCCTTCGGCGTGATCGCCGGTGCACTGATCGCCTCGGGCACGGTTTTCGAAGGTCTGGACTGGCGTGCGGCCTTCATCGCAGTGGGCATCGCCGGCATCATCTTGGCGCCGATTTTCCGCCTGACGGTCAAGGAGCCCAAGCGTGGTGCGTTTGATCCCAAGCCGGCGGAAGACGCCAAGGCGGAAACCCCGTCCCTGCCGTCCGTCCTGAAATTCCTGACCAAGAAGCCGAGCTTCTGGTTCCTGGTGTTCGGGGCCTCCTGCTCCTCCATGATGGGCTATGGCATCTTCTTCTGG
The DNA here is from genome assembly GCA_002694345.1 of Maricaulis sp. Taxonomy (GTDB): domain Bacteria; phylum Pseudomonadota; class Alphaproteobacteria; order Caulobacterales; family Maricaulaceae; genus Maricaulis. The sequence goes on along the minus strand of NZLV01000220.1, from coordinate 5,858 downwards.
ATCCCTTCCTTCCTGGCGCGCAGCTATGGACTGGGTCTGGTGGACCGGGGCTGGGTATTCGGCGGCATCCTGTTCATCGGTGGCACGATCGGCATCCTGATGGGCGGCATTCTGGGCGACTGGCTCGGCAAGGCGAAAAAGTCGGCCTATGCCAAGGTTCCGGCGATCGCCTTCCTGCTGACCTTCCCCTTCTATGTCGCCGCCGTGCTGATGAATAACGTGGTGATCGGCTCTCTGCTCTTCCTGGTGCCGACGGCGCTGGGCCTGATGTGGCTGGGCCCGGTGATCTCGGCCTTCCAGCATCTGGTGAAGCCGTCCATGCGCTCCACTGCGTCTGCCATCTTCCTGCTGATCAATAATCTGCTGGGCATTGGCGGCGGCGTGTATGTGCTGGGGCAGGTCTCCACCTTCCTGCAGCCGACCTTCGGGGATGAATCCCTGCGCTATTCGATCCTGATCGGCTCTCTGCTCTACGTCGTGGCGGCGATCCTGTTCTTCTTCGCGGCCAAGACGCTGGACCGTGACTGGGAAGGCGATGCCGCTCCTGCGGCCGAGCCGAGCACGGAGGCTGAACCCGCACAATGACCGACGCGATGTTCACCGATCACTTCTTCACCAATGCAGACGGTCTGAAGCTGCATTACCGCGACTATCCGGCGGTGGGCGCGGAGACCGGCCTGCCGGTGCTCTGCCTGCACGGGCTGACGCGGAATGTGAAGGATTTCGAGGATCTGGCGCCGAAGATCGCCGGTCTGGGCCGGCGGGTCATCGTGGCGTCGCAGCGCGGCCGTGGCCGGTCCGACGCCGATCCGCAGACCGAACGCTACATGCCGCCCGTCTATGCGGCCGACATGATCGGCCTGCTGGATGAGCTGGGCCTGGAGCGCGTGGTCTTCATCGGCACGTCCATGGGCGGGCTGATGACGATGATGGTGGCCGGCACCCAGCCGCAACGCATCGCTGCCGCCGTGATCAATGATATCGGCCCGTCGATCTCCAAGCCGGGTCTGGATCGGATCAAACAGAACACGTCCAGCCGGGAACCGGCAGCGGACTGGTCGGAAGCGGCCTCGCGGACCCGAGACGGCAATCTGGCCGCCTTCCCGCTGATGGATCATGACGAGGATTTCTGGCTCGATTTTGCGCGCAAGACCTGGATCGAGAAGGATGGCCAGGTCGTGCTCGACTATGACGGCAATATCATCTCGATGATTGATGGCGATGAGCCGCTGCCGGACATCTGGGAGTTCTGGGAGCCCTTCGGCCCGATCCCGACGTTGAGCGTGCGGGGCGGGGTGTCTGATCTTCTGTCACCGGAAACCGTGGCGTAGATGAAGCGCCGCAAGCCGGACCTGGACACGGTGGAAGTGCCCGATGTCGGCCATGCGCCTTTCATGACGGAACCGGAAGCCTGGACGGCGATCGAGGCTTTCCTGGCCCGCGTCGACTAGGCGTCAGGCCTGGCGATCAGGAAAACGCCCGGCGCAGCAGGTCTGCGCCGGGTTTTTCATTCCAGAACAGGCGTTCACCGGCGGAGCCGTCAAAGCGGGCGGCACAGATATGGCCGGTCTTTACCTTGGCGGCCGCCTCGGGACCCGTCAGCGCGGCATACATGTAGCGCAGCACGCCATTGGAGGTGATCACCAGGGTGAGGTCCTCGCTCGCGGCATCGGTCATGGCGGCGAGGGCATGGGTTTCCAGTTCGGCCTCGCTGGGGGACCAGTCCGCACCGGGCGGGCGGCGGTGCTGCTTGTCCCAGCAATCCAGCGCCTCCTGGCCGAACTGCGCGATGATCTGGTCATTGGATTTGCCGCCCCAGGATCCGTAATCGATCTCCTTGAGGCGTTCATCGATCGTTTCGCTGCCGGAATAACCGGTAAGTTCGGCGACGATCTCGGCGGCCCGGCGGGTCCGCTTGAGCGGGCCGCAGATGATGCGCGACGGTGTGAGGCCGGCCTCGGCCAGAGCCTCGCCAAGGGCACGGGCCTGGGCTTCACCGCTCTCGACAAGCGGCAGGTCTTCCTTCGCGCCGACCCAGACCGGTGTGTCGCCGGGACCGAACGTATTGCCGTGGCGAGCGAGCAGGATGCGGCTCATTCCACCAGCTCCCCTTCGCGGGCGATGATGTCTTCCACGCGGACAGCATCCTCCGGCGCATCCACCGACCAGGCCGAACGGCCACGATAGTCGGTCAATACGACACGGATCGGGATGCCGTTCTCCAGCGCGCGCAATTGTTCCAGGCTCTCGGTCAGCTCGAAGGGCGTCGGGTCGAGCGCGACGAGTTGTTCCAGCGTGTCGCGGCGATAGCCATAGAGGCCGATATGCTGATAGGCGGGCGCGCCTTCCTCGGCCTTGCGGCGGAAGGGGATGACATTCTTGGAGAAATACATCGCATCCATCGCCTTGTTGAAGACGACGGTCGTGCCGGAGGCGGAACCCTTGGCCTTGGCTTCGCGCATCATGGCTTCGGTTTCCGGCGGCAGCGGCACGGCGGGCGTTGCCATCTGCAGGGACGGGTCGGCGCGCATGGCTTCGGCGACGCCGCCGATCACCCAGGGCGGGATGAGCGGGGCGTCGCCCTGCACATTGATGATGATCTCGGCATCGCTATCCAGGCGCTTCATCGCATCCAGCGCGCGCTCGGTTCCATTGCGGCAGGCTTCATCCGTCATCACGGCCTCACCACCGGCGGCCTCGACCGCCTGCAGGATGCGCTCATCATCCGTGGCCACGACAACGCGGTCGACACCGGGGGCCGCGGCGGCGATGCGCCAGACGCGCTCGACCATCATGCGGCCGGCAATTTTCGCCAGCGGTTTGCCGGGAAAGCGGGTGGAGCCGTAGCGGGCGGGAATGACGGCGAGAACGGACATGGCCAATCCTTGAGCAATTTCGCTTCGCTTGTTCCACAACACAGCGGCGATTTCCACTCCGGGGTCACTGTCATCCTGTCACGCGGGAAAGCCGGTTATCCTGCTCTTTCTGTTGCGAGACTGGCTTATCAGGCCTAAGGACGTGCACGACACCCGGCCCAAGGGACCGGGTGTTGGTATTTTTGTTCACCCCAGCAACACGGCGAGAGACACAGATGCGCCATTTCCTGTCCACCGAAGATTGGTCACGCAACGAACTTCAGGGCCTGCTCGACCGAGCGGCTGCCTTCAAGTCGGGCGTGAAGAGCCGATCGCTGGAGGGCAAGTCGATTGCGTTGATGTTCTTCAATCCCTCGCTGCGAACACGATCCTCCTTTGATATCGGCGCCTATCAGCTGGGTGGTCATGCCATCGTGCTGGACGCGAAAGGTGCGACCTGGCCGCTGGAATTCTCTGATGGCACGATCATGGATGGTGGCGAGGAAGAGCATGTGCGCGAAGCCGCGCGCGTGCTGTCCTCCTATGTCGACCTGATCGCCATTCGCTGCTTCCCCCAGTTCAAGGACTGGGCGTCGGAGCGCGAGGACCCGATGATCACGGCGTTTGCCAAGCACGCGACCGTGCCGGTGATCAATATGGAGACCATCGTCCATCCCTGTCAGGAACTGGCCCACATGCTGGCCCTGCAGGAGCGCATGGGCGGTCCGATCGCGGGCAAGAAATATCTGCTGACCTGGGTGCCGCATCCCAAACCGCTCAATACGGCGGTGGCGAATTCGTCCTTGCTGATCGCGTCCAAATTCGGCGCTGACGTGTCCATCCTGGTGCCGGACGAGGTCTACCGTCTGGACAGCCGATACATGGACGCCGCCGAGCGCTTCACGGCCGAGGGTGGCGGGTCCGTCACCCTGACCACGGATGTGGAAGCCGCCTATTCCGGCGCTGATGTGGTCTACGCCAAAAGCTGGGGCGCGCTGCCCTTCTATGGCAATTGGGACGAGGAAGCCCCGTTCCGGGCCAAGGGTGCCGATTTCATGATCACGCCGGAAAAGATGGCGCTGACCAATAATGCCTGCGTCTCGCACTGCCTGCCGATGCGCCGCAATGTGAAGATCGCCGATGCTGTCGTCGACAGCCCGGCCTTCATGGGCATCGAGGAAGCGGAAAACCGTCTTCACGTGCAAAAGGCCGTGATGGAAGCTCTCGCCACGCAGGGAGGGGCCGAATGAGCCAACAGCCTCCCGCACCGCCGGTGCGTCAGACGATTGTCCAATTGCTGTCCCAGATGCGGGACGGCAAGGAGATCCGCGAATACCTGCACCGTTTCTCCGGTGTTGATCAGGAACGCTTTGCCGTCATCAAGGTCGGCGGTGCGGTCATCCAGGACGACCTGCCCGGCCTCGCTTCGGCGCTGGCCTTCCTGCAGACAGTCGGCCTGACGCCGGTTGTCGTGCATGGCGGCGGCCCGCAGCTGGATGCGGCGCTGACCGAAGCCGGGATCGAGACGGAACGGGTCAATGGCCTGCGCGTCACCCGCGACAAGGCAATCCCGATCATCCGCGATACGCTGACCGAAGCGAACCTTTCCCTGGTGGATGCGATCCGTCATGCCGGTGGCCGGGCCGCGGCCATCCCGCGCGGCGTGTTTGAAGCCAAGCTGATGGATCCGGAGGTTCTGGGCCGGGTCGGGGAACCGACCAAGGTGCGGCTGGAACTGGTCGCCGCAGCGGCGCGGGCCGGCCAGGCCGCGATCTTGGCCTGCCTTGGCGAGACCGAGGACGGATGCATCGTCAATGTGAATGCCGATGTCGCCGTGCGCGCCCTCGTGCATGCGCTGCAGCCCTACAAGGTCGTCTTCCTGACCGGGACGGGCGGTCTGCTGGACGAGGAGGGAGACATTCTCTCCTCCATCAACCTGGCGACGGATTTCCCGGAGCTGATGCAGGCTGACTGGGTCAATGGCGGGATGCGTCTGAAGCTGGAGGAGATCAAGCTCCTGCTCGACGACCTGCCGCTGTCGAGCTCGGTCTCGATCACCAAACCGTCGGAGCTGGCGCGGGAGCTGTTCACCCATGCCGGGGCCGGGACGCTGGTACGCCGCGGTGAGCGGATCAAGGCGTCCACCGACAAGGCGAGCCTGGATGCGGACAAAATGGAAGCGCTGATCACGCGCGCCTTCGGCCGCAAGCCGATCGCGGGCTATTGGGACGCGCTGGAGCTGGACCAGGCCTTCGTGACGGACAGCTATCGCGCTGCGGCCATCACCACGACGTTGAACGGCTGGATCTATCTGGACAAGTTTGCCGTGCTGGATGATGCGCGCGGCGAAGGTCTGGGCCGGGCTGTCTGGCACCGTCTGGTGGAGTATGCGCCACGCCTGATCTGGCGCTCGCGCACGACCAATCCGGTCAATGGCTTCTATTTCGACGAATGCGACGGCGCGGTGCGCCGGGGTGAGTGGACCGTGTTCTGGCGCGGCGAGAATATCGATCTCGACGATATCCGGGATGTGGTCGAACAGGCCTTCGCCCTGCCGCCGACGCTGGAGACAGCGTGATGGCGGCGCGGATCGGGCTGATCGGGGCCCGTGGCCATACCGGCCGGGAATTGCTGCGCCTGATCGCCGGGCGGGTCGATATGGACCTCGCTTTCGCGTCCTCGCGGGAGTTCGCCGGCCGTCCGGTCGCCGAGATGGCGCCGGAGATCACGACTGGTCTGGATTTCGTGGCGATGGCTCCGGACGACATTGCCGGCAGCGGTGTGGACGCGGTCATCCTGGCTCTGCCGAACGGGGCCGCCGCCTCCTTCGTGGCCGGGGTGCCGGACGGGACGGTGATCGTCGACCTGTCCGCGGACTACCGTTTTGATGACAACTGGGTCTATGGCCTGCCGGAAATCCATGGCCGCGAGGCGATTGCCGGTGCGCGCCGGATCTCCAATCCGGGCTGCTATGCGACGGCAGGCCAGCTGGCGATTGCGCCG
>NZLV01000219.1 GCA_002694345.1 Maricaulis sp. | reverse complement strand
GGATTTCGCGCGCCTCTTCCTGGTCAACCCGGCCCGGGGACCGTTCCGTCTCGCTCAGCGACTCCATCAGCGCAGAGATATTGCGCGCATTGGAGCGGCTGGCATCGCCGGCCAGGGCCAGCCAGTTGGCGTCATCGGCCTTGTCGATCGGCAGGAAAATGCCGCCAGCCAGCGCGGCCAGGTGCTGGGCCGCTGCCTGAGCGCCGGCTTCCGTCAGCGTGGCAACACGCGTGTAGGAGATTTCATTGGTCGAATCCGGGTCGGCCAGCGCATAGACGCGCGTCCGGCTCAGATCGAGCAATTCCATGACTTTGGGAATGCCGCCGACCTCTTCAAAGAGACGGGCCACGACTTCCTTGGGTTCACCATACCGGCGGATCTTGACGGGATTGAACGCCATTGCTGCCCCCACGCAGAGAATAAATTCAAATCACCTCATACAGGGTGATGATCTTGTTGGCTATTTCGTGGCACCGTAGATGCGGCTGCGCAATTCCTCACCCGCAGCCTCCACCGCCAGGCTGCGATCCCGCGCCCGGTCAGCCTTCATGGCGTCACCGGCTTCATAGGTCTCCACCCATTTTTTGGCGAAGCTGCCGTCCTCGATGGCGGCCATCGCCTTGTCGAACACCGCATGCAGTTCCGGTCCGGCGATCTCGTCCTCGATCTCGCGCGCTCCGAATTCCGCCGTGTCGGAGATGGCTTCATACATGCCGGCAATGCCGCGCGCCTGGACCAGGTCGGCCAGGTATTTGATCTCGTGGACGCAGTCGATATAGGCCATGCGCGGCGAAACGCCGGCCTGCACCAGCCGGTCGAAACTCGCCCGGGCCAGCGCCACCATGCCGCCCACCAGAACCACCTGCTCACCGAACAGGTCGGACACGGTTTCCTCGCGGAATGTGGTCGGGAAGATGCCGACATTGCCCGAACCGATCCCGGCCAGATAGGCCAATGCCAGCTCTCTCGCCTGGCCACTGGCATCCTGTTCCACCGCCCAGAACCCGATCAGCCCGGAGCCCTTCTCGAATTCCTGCCGCACCGCCCCGCCCGGCCCCTTGGCCGCCGCCAGGATGATGTCGCAATCGGCGGGCGGCTCGATCAGCCCGTAATGGATGGAAAAGCCGTGACACAGGATCAGCGCCTGGCCCGGCTTGCGATTGGGGGCAATGGACTGGTCCCAGATCTGCCGGTGCGCCTCGTCCGCGGCGAGCAGCGCAATCGCATCCGCCCAGGCCGCCGCCTCGTCCAGCGTCACCACCTGGAACCCGTCCGCCTCGGCCTTGGCGCGCGAGGGTGAACCGGGGCGCAGCGCGATCCGGATCGCCTCCACCCCGCTGTCACGCAGGCACAGCGCGTGGGAGCGGCCATGATTGCCATAGCCGACAATCGCCAGACGCGTCCGGCGGATCGGGGCGAGGTCGATATCCTTGGAATAGAGCGGTTCAGTCATCCTCGGGGGCACTTTGCGAATCGGGATCAGCTTGCGGGGGCTGATAGGACGGATCATCCGTGCCCATGTCCAGTACGCCGCGCCAATTCCCGTCCGCATCCAGATGCCAGGCCGTGACATAGGTGCCGCGTCCGGCCGGCGGCGTCGAGCGGTCCCCGTCCGGATGCAATTCCCAAACGCCCCAGGTCACACCGAAATCATCGCCGGATCCGGCGAGACCTTCGACCGGCTCCCAGTGCAGCAGCGTGCCCGCCGGAACCCCGCCGAACAGGGCGCGGATCTGGGTCTCGCCGCGGACCGGTGTCGCCGTCCCGCGCACCAGCCGCCCCTCATCGGCATCCATCCAGGTGGCAAAGGCCGTTTCGATATCCGTCTCGGCCGCCAGCGCCGCAAACTCGCGATCCGCCTGCAGGATGGCCTCGACCACCGCCGCATTGCCCTGGCCCAGTGCCGGCCCTGCCATTGCGCCAGCCAGAACCAGCCCCGTCATCCAGTGACGCATGATCATGTCTCCCCGTCGTCCAGGAGGATCTCCAGCGCCCGCTGCGCCGCCTCCGGTTCAAGCGAGGTTATGCGCGGCCAGCTGGCCGTTTGATTACGGAACCATGTCAGTTGGCGCTTGGCGTAGCGACGGCTGTCGCGCTTGGCGAGTTCAACGGCCGCATCAAACCCGGTTTCCCCGCGCAGATAGGCCATCAAGGGCGGTACGCCGAGCGCCTTCATCGCGGGCAGATCTGGATCAAGATCGCGATCCGCAAAGGCCCGCACCTCGTTCAGCGCGCCCGCGTCCAGCATGCGGTCAAAGCGCTGGTCGATCCGGGCATAGAGTGCGTCCCGATCCGGCTCGATCACCAGGCCCCGCCAGCTGCCCTCGGGCAGGAGTGGCCGGGTCTGTGTCTGGAATTCACTCAGCGGCCGGCCCGTCTCCAGCCCGACCTCGACGATCCGGATCAGGCGTTGCCGGTCAGCACCCTGGATACGGGCGGCGGCAATCGGGTCCAGCGCTTGGGCCTTGTCCCGCAAGGCGTCTAGACCGCCCTGTGCTTCCAGGTCAGCCGTTCTCTGGCGGGCTTCCGGTCCGATCTCCGGAACCGCAGCCAGGCCGACGGTCAGCGCGTTGAAATAGAGACCGGTTCCCCCCACCAGGATCGGCGTGCGGCCGCGCGCCCGGATGTCCGCCATCAAGGCCAGCGCGGCTTCGCTCCAGCGCCCGACGGACCAGCGCTCGGCCGGGTCGGCCACGCCGAAGAGATGATGCGGCACTTGCGCCGCTTCCTCCGCCGAAGGACGCGCGGTGATCAGATGCAGACCGGCATAGATCTGCATCGAGTCGGCATTGATGATTTCACCCTGAAGGCGCTGTGCCGCGGCGATGGCGAGCGCGGTCTTGCCCGCCGCTGTCGGCCCCGCGATCAGCCAGGCCGGACTCACGGCCGGATGGATTGCAGCACGTACTGGCCGCCACGATTGATCTGGAAGCGGATCGGGCCGCCGCCATGATTGGCGATGATCTCGCGAATATCGGCAATGGTCTCGACGCGGGTGAACTCCACCTCCTCGATGACATCGCCCGGGCGCACCTTGCCGGCTGCATCCGAGGTCGCATCCACATCCGTCACCAGCACGCCCTCGGCGTCCGGGTCGACGCGATAGCGCCGGCGCGAGGGCGCATCGAGCACACCCAGCGTCATGCCCAGAAGCGTATTGCCATCCTGCACGGTCGGGTCCAGCACACCATCGCTCTCGGAGGATGCGGACTCATTGCCCTCTTCCTCGAGCTGGCCGATTTCGACACTCAGCGTCATCGGCCGGTCGCGGCGGATGATCTCAACGTCCACCGTGCGGCCGATTTCGCTCTCCGCGACCATGCGCGGGAAGCTCTGGCTGTCGCGGACCCGACGGCCGTCAAAGCGCAGCACCAGATCGCCCTGGCGCAGACCGCCGGCATCCGCCGGGCCATCATCTTCGACCCGGGACACGATCGCACCATAAGGCACATCCAGCTCATAGCTCTCGGCCAGTTCCGGGGTCACCCGGATCACGCTCACGCCCAGCCAGCCACGGCGCGTCTCGCCATATTCGATCAGCTGATCAGCCACGCGGGTGGCAATATTGGAGGGAATGGACAGGGAAATACCGACACTGGCCCCGGTCGGCGACAGGATCAGCGTGTTCACGCCCACCACTTCGCCATCCAGATTGAACAGCGGGCCGCCGGAATTGCCCGTATTGATGGCCACATCGGTCTGGATGTAGTCGTCATAGCGCCCACCGACCTCACGGCCGCGCGCCGAGCCCACGCCCGCCGTCAGCGTCCCGCCCAGGCCGAACGGATTGCCGATCGCGATCACCCAATCACCGACCCGCGCCGTGTCACTGTCGCCAAAAGAGACGAAGGGCAGCGGTTCACTGACCTGCATGCGAAGCACGGCCAGATCGGTCACCGGATCAATGCCGACGACATCCGCCGGGAAGACCCGGCCGTCCGGCAGCGAGACCTCGACCTCATCGGCCCCGTCGATGACGTGATTATTGGTCACCACCAGGCCGGCACTGTCGATAATGAAACCTGACCCCAGCGAGTTCGCGATACGCGGCGCATCGCCGAAAATGTCGTTGAAGCGTTCCAGCGGGGAGCCTTCGGGAAATTCCGGCAGGCCGTCACCACTGTCCAGCCGCTGGGCGGCGGAGATATTCACCACGGCGGGAGACAGACGCTCGGCCAGATCGGCAAACCCGTCCGGCGCCGGATGGGCCATCGCGGCCGGGGTCAGCACCAGGAAACACAGGAAAGCCAGGAAACGCTGCATCAGAAAAGCCGCTTTATAGTGAACGCCGAACAAGGGTTAACGTGATACCGCCTCACGCCCCCTGACCGCAAGCGCGGCGATGCAGGCCGTCACTTCAATCGGACCACAATGGGATCAATCCCGGCTTCATGGGAACAGCCGTTCGACTGAGCTTATTCAGCTACCAGACTTCAATCCCGACCAACCGGCCCTCAGCATCGAAGTCCAGGTTCACTTCGTCACCCTTATAATCCGGAATGATCGTGCTCAGCCTAATCGACCTGCTGACAAGTCCAGGAATGCTGCCGCGCGGATGGGCAGGAAGATAAAGATAAGCAGGCCCCTCGCTCATCGAAGACAGGTGAAACCTGTAGGAGCGGCTGAAAAACGCCCGCACTTTCATCATCAGAACCGTAAGCATGTCACCTCACTTCACCGCGATTTTGTTCGGCTCCTTGAAGCCCCGCTTCACCATTTTGGGCCGGCAGGCCGTCACTTCAGCACCCACCAGACCAGGCCAACTCCGGCCCCGACAGCAACAAGCCCGGCCAGCCTAAGCTGATCCGGGCTCATTTCATTGATCTGGTTCAGGAAACCTTTCATCCCGCCGGGCATGAGCGCGTAGAGAATGCCTTCCAGCACCATCGCCACGCCCAAGCCGACGAGAAGATAACTCGCCACTATTGTCCGGTTTCAGACTGGAAATAGCGGAAGAATTCCGAGTCCGGCGGGATCACGATCGGCGTGCCCTGGACGATGGCCTGCTCATAAGCCTGCATCGACCGGTAGAAGGCGAAGAATTCCGGATCCTGACCATAGGCCTGGGCGTAGATCGCGTTCCGGCGGGCATCGCCCTCACCGCGAATGCGCTCTGCCTCGGCGCGGGCTTCGGCGCGGATGACGGTCGCCTGGCGATCCGCATCAGCGCGGATTTCCGTGGCGCGTTGCTCACCCTCGGCGCGGATACGGGCCGCTTCCTGGTCACGTTCCGAGCGCATGCGCTGGAACACATTGTCCGCGATCTGCTGCGGCAGGTCGGCGCGCAGGATGCGCACATCGATCACTTCGATACCGAAATTGCCGGTCGAGACCTGGGCTTCCACGGCCGCCTGCACCCGGTCCATCAGCTCGGCACGCTGGCCGGAGATGACGTCGGAGGACGGGATGGAGGCGATCACGCCGCGCAGGCTGTCTTCCATGATCTGCTGCAGACGCACCCGGGCCCGGCGCTCTTCGGTAAAGGCCTGGTAGAAGCGCAGCGGATCGGTGATGCGATAGCGCAGGAAAGCGTCCACGATCAGGCGCTCCTGGTCGGAGGCGAGGATTTCCTCGGCATCCAGGTCCAGTTCCAGATTGCGCTTGTCGAAGATCAGCACATCCATGATGAAGGGCGTCTTGAAGTGCAGGCCCGGATCGGGCTCGGAGGCTTCATTGACGGCGTCGACCGGCTCACCCAGTCGCAGGATCAGAGCCTGCTCGGTTTCCGAGACGGTGTAGACGCTCTGGAGGCCGACAAAAGCCGCAGCCGCCAGGATGACGATTCCCAGAGTACGGATCATTGGTCGCCCCCTTGTGCATTGCGGATCGGGTTACGGACGCGATTGCGGCCAAGCTGGTCGAGCGGCAGGTAGGGCATCGCCCCGGCATCGCCATCGAGCACGATGATGTCGGACCGGCCGATCACCTGTTCCAGCGTTTCCAGATACATGCGGCGACGCGTGACATCGGGCGCCTGGGCGTACTCGTTGTAGATCGAGATGAAGCGGTCGGCATCACCCTGGGCCTGGGCAATCACGGAGTCGCGATAGGCCTGGGCCGCCTGGGTCAGCTGAGCGGCTTCACCGCGGGCTGCCGGGATCACCGAGTTGGCGTGTGCGGTGGCGTTCAGCTGGGCGCGCTCGGCTTCCTGCTGGGCCACGTCCACACCGCGGAAGGCGTCGATCACCCGCTCCGGCGGCTGGGCGTTGCGCAAGTTGACCTGCAGCACCTCGATGCCGGCGGCATATTCATTGAGCGTTTCCTGCAGGAGTTCACGCGTCCGGCGCGACACTTCGGAGCGGCCTTCGGTGATGATGAATTGCAGGTCCGACGTGCCGACGACTTCGCGCATGGCGCTTTCCGCGACGGCACGGACAGTGCCCTGCGGGTCGCGCACATTGAACAGGTAGTCGCGCACGCCATCCGGATAGGACAGGTCGACGCGCCACTGCACGGCGAAGTCGATGTCGACGATATTCTCGTCGCGGGTCAGCATCTGGCCTTCGGAGCCCTGACCGATCGTCATTTCATTCGTCGTCGTGACTTCCGGCAGCACCACGGTCTCGATCGGAGACGGAAGCTTGAAGTGGAAGCCCGGCGAGGACGTGCGGGAGTATTCACCAAAGCGCATCACAACGCCGGCCTGGTTCGGGCCGACCTGGTACCAGCCGGAGCCCGGCATCAGGAACCAGATGACCGCGATCACGGCGATGATGAAGCCGAAGCCGAAGGCACTGGCGCCACCGCCACCCTTCTTGCCGCCACCCGTGCCGCCGCCCTTGCCGCCAAACAGGCCGCCGAGCTTGCGTTGCAGATCACGAACAACTTCATCCAGGTCGGGGCCCTGATCGCCCCCGCCGCCATTCCCATTGGGACGCTGGCCCCACGGATTCTGGTTGTTTCCGCCGCCGCCGGAGCCCCAAGGGCCTCCGCCGCCGCCACCCTGATTGTCGTTCCACGGCATGGGTTGGTTCGATCCTCTCGCTATTTCGACGCCTTACATGAACGCAAGCGCGACCGGGTTCAAGGGTTAGTGGAGGGGAACGGGCAGGTGTGCCGTCCCGCTATTCGCGCCGGCTAGCCGTGCGCAGGCTTTTCCAGGCAGCGCACAATGAAGGCATGATCATCGCCCTCACCGGCCGCAAAGGCCTCGCGATGAATTTCGTGCCAGGCGCTTTCCTCGAAAGCCGGGAAAACCGCCTCGCCCGCCGGCTCCGCCTCGACATCGGTCAGATAGAGCCGGTCCGCCTTGTGCAGGGCCTCCGCATAGATTTGCGCGCCACCGATCACGAAAACCTCGTCCACCCCGTCCGCCTGCGCCGCCGCAGAGCCCGCCGCCAGCGCCGCATCCAGATCCGTGAACACCTGCGCGCCTTCAGCGGCATAGCCGGCCTGGCGCGTCACCACGACATTGGTCCGCCCCGGCAGGGGTTTGAAGGGCAGGCTCTCCCAGGTCTTGCGGCCCATGATCACCGGCTTGCCCTTGGTGGTCGCCTTGAAATGCTTCAGGTCCGAGGACAGCCGCCAGGGCAGATCGCCCTCGGCCCCGATCACCCCATTGCGGCCCCGCGCGGCGATCAGGCAGAGTTTGGGGGACGGGATCGTGCTCATTCCGGTGTGTCCCGTTCCAGCCAGCTCAGCCATTTCTCCTGCACGGCCGCGTCCAGATCAATGCCTTCATCGCGCGCCAGCAGCAGGAGCATCCCCAGCGCATCGGCCATTTCCAGCGCCAGCTGCGCCTTGGCCGCCTCGCCGGACGGTTTGCGGGTCCGCCCCGTCGCGGTCAGATAGGCCTGCGTC
>NZLV01000218.1 GCA_002694345.1 Maricaulis sp. | reverse complement strand
TTCCCGCTCCGCTCGACCCGAGCTTTGGCGCCCACTGACGGTGCTGGGGTCGATGCTCACATGGAACGCGGCTCAAGGCTGCGGGCGGTGAGCCTGACAGTGCTCGTGGATCTCCCGACAATTTGCTTTCGCAAATGTCTCCGATGGGGCGGCCCATCAGGGGGCCGGCGCGCGGTCGCGTTTGCGGGCCTGTGGCCCGGGGTTTCTGTGATTGTCGCCCGAGCTTGGCAGAGGCTGGCAGGCGAATGAGGAGAGGGCTTCGGGGCGTCGGGGCCTAGCGCCGGGATTGGCCGCTGAAACACCTGAAATTTGTCGCAATTGAACACCATCCCACCCTCGCTTTTGCCGGGCGCGGGCCCTAGTCTAGGCCGCAGATTCAGCCAGCCGGGGAGGGAGAAATGAGCGAAGCCGCTTTGGAAGACGACTTCCTTGTCGATTCTCCCGCCCGGGCCGATACCGATCCGGAATTCGTCGCCAATCTTCGCCAGGCCATTTCCGACCAGGATGCCGAGGCGATCCGGCGCATGCTGGCTCCGCTGCACGAGGCCGATATCGCCGACGTGCTGGAGCAGTTGTCGGCCGGCCAGCAGGAAGTGCTGGCGACCATCACGCCGGACATCTTCACCGGTGAAGTCCTCGCCGAGCTGGAGCCGGGCTCGCGTGAAGTCGTCATGTCCTATCTGGACGCCTCGCATCTGGCGGCGGCGATCCAGGAACTGGATTCCGATGACGCCACGGAAGTCGTCGAGGAGCTGGATGACGAGACACGGGCCGCCGTTCTCGCCGAGATTTCCGAGATTGACCGTCAGGCCGTCGAGCAGAGCCTGGCCTTCGACGATGAGACGGCCGGCCGTCTCATGCAGCGTGAATTCGTGGCAGCACCGGAATTCTGGACGGTGGGTCACGCGCTGGACCATATGCGCGCCACGGACGAGGAATTGCCGGACAAGTTCCACGATCTCTTCGTGATCGATACCGGCTTCCGCCCGGTCGGCGAGATCCCGGTCTGCCGACTTTTGTCGGCCAAGCGCGATGTCGCCCTGTCGGATCTGATGGAAACGCCGCGCATCCTGGTGGATCCGGAAACCGACCAGGAAGAGGTCGCCTACCTGTTCCAGAAATACCACCTGGTGTCGGCCCCGGTGGTCGACACGGCCGGGCGCCTGACCGGTATGCTGACGCTGGACGATATCGTCCACGTCATCCAGGACGAGAACAAGGAAGACCTTCTGGCCCTGGCCGGCGTGAATGATGCCGGCCTGGCGGATACCGTGTGGAGTTCGGTGCGCTCGCGGGCGCCCTGGCTGCTGGTCAATCTGTTCACCGCCATTCTCGCCTCCGGCGTGATTGCCCTTTTCGAAGGGGCGATTGCCCAGGTCGTGGCCCTGGCGGTGCTGATGCCGATCGTGGCCTCGATGGGCGGCAATGCGGGCACCCAGTCCCTGGCCGTGGCCGTGCGGGCGATCGCCGAGCGTGACCTGACCGCGGCGAATACCTTGCGGGTGGTCTGGCGGGAATTGGCGACCGGCGCCTTCAACGGGCTGATCTTTGCGGTCGTGATGGGGCTGGTGACCCTGGTCTGGTTCCAGGATTTCGAACTGGCCGGCGTGATCGCCATCGCCATGGTGGTCAATCTGGCCTGTGCCGGCCTGTCGGGCATTCTCGTGCCGCTGGGCCTGGTGCGGGCCGGGGCCGACCCGGCCGTGGCGTCCTCGGTCTTCGTGACCACGGTGACCGATGTCGTCGGCTTCCTCGCCTTCCTGGGACTGGCGACGCTGGTTCTGTTATGATGTTATGCGGCCCGGCAAGGGTCCGTCAGACAACAACAGGGTGGTTTTGTGCGTAATTGGATGATTCCGGCGATCATGTCGGTCATGGTCCTGTCGCCCGTCGAGGCACAGGGGCGCTGGGAAACAGCTGCCCGGCTCGATGCGCCGCGCGCCGGCCTGGCGGTCGTGGTGCATGAGGGCCGTGTCTATGCGGCCGGCGGGTCGGGCCTGACCACGCCGCGCGACGAATTCGAGAGCTATGATCCGGAGTATGATCGCTGGTTCCCGGAGAACCCGTTGCCGCGGGGTCTGGAACAATTCGGCATGGCCAGCCTGGACGGGCGGATTTACGCGGCTGGCGGCTATGCACCGGACGAGGACGGACTGGTCGGACCCAGCGCGTCCATGTGGTCCTGGTCGACGGAGACCTATGTCTGGCAGAGCGAAGTGGCGATGCCGGGACCGCGCGCGGATTTCGCGCTGGTGCCGCTGGAAAACCGGCTCTACGCGCTGGGTGGGCTCGATGATGATGGCACCGGCTATGTCTTCGACCCGGAAAGCCGCGAATGGGAGAGTCTGGACCTGCCGGACGGTGTGACGCGCCGGTCTGCAGCGACCCTCGTCGTGGACGGGCGCATCCATGTGATCGGCGGGATCGGCGAAAGCGGATCCAGCGACCGGCATGACATTTTCGATCCGCAGAGCGGTGAATGGTCGAGCGGCGTGGCCCTGCCGGCGGCGCGCTCGGGCAGTGCCGTCGCGCTCTATCAGGGCCGGGTGCATCTGTTCGGCGGCCAGTCGGGTGACGGGCGGACCACTTTGCAGACGCATATTTCCTGGGCGCCCGGCGAGACCGGTTGGCGCGAGGAGGCCGATCTGCCGGCACCGCGGACCGGGGCGGAGGCCGTCGTGCTGGAACGGGGCATCTTCCTGGTCGGCGGCGGATCGGGCGGGGGCTTCTTTGCGCCCTTCACCGCACTGGATGCGACCGATGTGTTTCTTGACGACGCCAGCTGACCGCCCGGTGCCGGGCTTGCAGGGCAGGGGCAGAACAAGCTGTGTGATGTCCCGAAACGGTACACGATGAAACCGCGACTCAAATCTTCTCCGGCCGCCCGTGATCTGATCAAGCGGTTCGAGCCTTTCCGGCAGACGGCGGAACGGGGCGATGATGGCCGCTGGGTCGTCGGCTATGGCCACCGCGCTGCGGCCCGTGCCGGGATCAAGGTCTCCGAAGAGGAAGCCTCCCTCCTGCTCATCTATGATGTCATGCGGGCGGAAGAGGCGATCGATGAAAGCCTGTCGACGCCGGTTTCCCGCGGGCAGCGCGATGCGCTGATCTCCTTCGTGCATGACATCGGCCTGAATGCGTTCAAACGTTCCGATGTGGCGCGCTACCTGTTCGAGGGGCGACTGGAAGCCGCCGGTGAGGCGCTGGCCGCCCATGGCGATGGCACCAATCCGCGCCGCGAGGCCGAGAGCACGCTTTTCCTTGATGCCCTGCAGCCGGTTCCGGCCAAGTCGCAGCCGGTGGAATTGGTGATCAAGGTCGAGCATCCCCATGAGGAGCGTGTGCTGGAGGGGGCTGTGTCCGGTGGACCGCCGCCGGTCCCGGTCGAGGATTTCGCACCGCCGCCACCGCCCATGCCGGATCGCCGCATCACCAGCCGCCGTGAGGCCGAAGCCGAGATCGCGCGTATCCTGGCCACGGTCGAGGCCATGCCGCTGGAAGAGCGCGAGGCCCTGGCAGCCGAGGATGCGGTGGATTCCATCGAGGCGGCACTGTCCGACCGGCGCGATGATCCGATCGAGGGCGAGTTCCAGGCTGTCGAGCCTGAGCCTGTGGCTGAAGCGCCGGTCGCCGAGGTGACGGAACCCGTCGCTGACATCGCTGACGAAGCCGATGTCGCGCGCGAGGAGCCGGTCGAAGCGGTGGTGACGCCGGCGTCGGTGGAAGCGGATGTCCTGGCCCGGATCGCCGAGGCCATCGAGGCGGAGAGCCCGGAACCGGCCGTGGACGCGGTCGATGAAGCGGCTCCGGAAGAGGCTGCCGAGCCTGTGGCCGTCGAGGCGGCGCCGCTGCCGGACGGTGCGCGCCTGGGTCATGTCTATGTGAAAAATGCGCCGGTGCGCCGCAAGCCGGCTGTCCAGCCGGTCGTGGCTCCGGTTGTGGCTCCGGTCGAGCCTGAACCGGTCCAACCCGAACCGGTCGCGGCTGAACCGCAGCGGGAAGAATACGAGCTGGACCTGCCGGCCGGGACGCCGCTGGGCTATGCCTTCACAGCCGTGATGGCGGGACGCCTGCGTCAGCCGGAAGAAGACGAGGCCGAGGCCGCGCCGCGTTTCCTGCGCAGTTCGGTGCGCTCGCCCAGCCTGGTGCCGCTGCAGCGCGCGCCGCAGCCGCCGGCCGAGGCGGAAGCGCCGGTCGCCGAAGAGGCGGAGCCGGTTGAGCCGGAGACGCCCGAGATCGACGTCCCGGTAGCGGAAGAGGCGGATGCCGCCGGGACCGTGGCCGAGATCGTCGAGCGGGCCGTCAGTGTGGCCGGTGATGATACGCCGCCGCCGCACCCGTCCGAGCGCCCGGCCGAAAGTGTCGGTGCCGTGGGCGAGGTGAAGGGCGAGGTGCGGGCCGATGCGTCGCGGCCGGCCCTGGCCGGTCCGGACCATGATCCGCTCATGGAAGAGATCGATCCGCTGCTGGACGAGGAATTCTCGCCGCAGGACCTGGCCTCCGACGTGCCGCCGAGCCAGGAAAAACCGCTGCGCCGTCCCGATGACGGGATCTGGGGTTTCCTGTCGATCTTCATCGCGGGCTGTGTCGTCGCCGGTTACGGATTTGCCGTCACCCAGGGCGATTGGGGCTGGATGATGAGCGAGCGGAATCTGACGATTGATGGCTGGGCCACGATCGGC
>NZLV01000217.1 GCA_002694345.1 Maricaulis sp. | reverse complement strand
CTATGACACGGCAGTTGCCTCGATCGCGGCAGACCGCGGCTTCGACGCCGACACGGTGCGCGGCCTGTTTGAAACCGCCCCGCACTCTGCCGAGGAAGCGCTGGACGCCGGCCTGGTCGATCATCTCGGCCATGTCGTGGAAGCGCGCGAAGCCGCGCTGGGCCAGGCGGGTCCGGGTGCTGAATTCATCACCCTGTCCGATTATCACGCCGAGGCTGTCCCGGCCTGGAGCAATGCGCCCGTCATCGCCCTGATCGAGGGCCAGGGCGCCATCGTCACCGGGTCCGGCCAGTCCGGTCCGTTCGGCGGCGAGGAAATGATCGGCGGCGACTTCATGGCCGAGGCAATTCTCGACGCGGCCAATGATCCGCAAGTCCGGGCGATCGTGGTCCGCGTCGACTCGCCCGGCGGTTCCGCCATTGCCTCCGACCAGATCTGGTTTGCCATCAACCGGGCCCGCGAAGCCGGCAAGCCGGTCGTGGTGACGATGGCCTCGCTGGCCGCGTCCGGCGGGTATTACATCGCCGCCCCGGCCGACTACGTCCTGGCCCACGCCACCACGCTGACCGGCTCGATCGGTGTCCTGGGCGGCAAAGTCGTGCTGGACGGGACGTTCGACATGGTCGGCCTGAATGTGGAGACGGTCTCTGTCGGCGGCGAATACGCCACGGCGATGTCCAGTGCCGAGGCCTGGACGGAGACCCAGCGCGCGGCCTACCGCGCCCAGATGGAACAGGTCTATGAGGACTTCACCCAGCGCGTGGCCGATGGCCGCGACCTGCCGCTGGAGCGGGTCCTGGAAATCGCCCGCGGTCGCGTCTGGACCGGCGCCCAGGCGCTGGATCTGGGTCTGGTCGACGAGATCGGCGGCTTCCGCGACGCCGTTGCCGTCGCCAAGCAGCTGGCCGGCATCGCCCCAGAGAGTGATGTCCGCCTGCGCCGCTTCCCGCGCGAGCGGACGCCGCTGGAAGCCTTCCAGGAGATGTTCGGTGTCACTGCGGACACGGCCGAGACCGCAGCCCGCCTGAATGCCCTGATGGAATTGCCGGAAGTGCAGGCCGCCCTGCAGGCCCGCCAGGCCAGCCAGCAGACCGGCGTGCAGATGCGCACGACGAGCCAGGTTCCGCACTAGCCGGATCCTCGCGCCGCCAACAGCAAAAGGGCCTGCGATTGCAGGCCCTTTTTTTGTGCGTGCCGGACAGGACTGCTCAGCCGGCGGCGGTGAACACCCCGATGAAGAGCAGGATCACGAAGCCGAAGGTGAGCACGATCATGTAGATGAAATCGAGGAAGAGCGTGCGCAGGAAGGAAGAGATCCGGCCATGATCATAGACGCTGCGATGGATGCGATAGAGGTAGTAGTTCGACCACAGCAGGAAGGCGAGGATCGCCCATCCCGGCCCGATCGCGAGGCTGATCACGCCGAGCAGCAGGAATTGGAAGAAGAGGAAGGCATGGAAATGCAGCGACACGACCAGATGGTCGTAGAAGAACAGCCCCTTCTTGTAGAAATGCGTCACGGCCAGGAACAGCGCATAGATCGGCAATAGCGCGAACAGCAAGCGCGGCGCCCAGGTCTTCATGGCATTCCAAAGCGCTTCGCCCTGGGTATCGACAATCCGGTCCGCCCCGTCGGCCAGACGTTCACGGGCCCAGTAGGGCATCCCCGACACATCGCCGAAACTCATGGTCCAACCATCCATGTCGACGGTTTCCACCTCGCCCTCTGCGGCCGGTTCCTCGTCGGGATAGTCTTCCGGCAACAGGGCCCGGCGGATATTGTCTTTCATCCCCTCACGGTCCTCGAGGGCGCGCTGAAGCATCTCCTCATCCGTCAGAGGCTCCTCCTCCGCCGCCTCGGCGAGATTGGCCTCGGCATTCTCGATCCCGGCGAGGGCAGGGCCCCGTAACGCAGGCGGCAAGGCTTCAAGATCTTCCCGCGCCTCCTCCAGCCCGGCCTGCGAGGCTTCAATGGCCGCCTCATCCATGACCACTGGCGTGGCGTCATCGCCTCCCCCCGCATTGACCATGGAGAAGGCCAGGAAGAAGACCAGGCTGGCCGTCAGATAGAGCCGGAAGGGCATGACATAGCGGGCCCGAACGCCGGACAGGTAGGCCTTGGTCACCGCGCCCGGGCGGAACATCAGGGCTGGCAGGGTGCGCCACAACCGGCCTTCAAGGCCCAGCAGACCGTCAACGACATCCATGAAGAGGTCCCAGACGGGACGGTGGAAAGTGTCGGAAGTCTGGCCGCAACTATGGCAGACTGGACCGGACAGCCGGGTCCCGCAATTGGAACAATCGCCGTCCGGGGTCGGCGATTTGAACATGGAGAAGTGCTGGTTCTTCTTGCGCTTGGATGCGTGGATGGCATCGCCCACCCCGCCCTCGGCGGCACCGCCGATGACGGCATCCGTGACTGTATCCCCACCCGACATGAAAAAGCCCCGCGACCTGAACCTGTTACGCACAAGCTAGGTCGACGGGGCTTGTTCTGGCAAGCGGCAGGATTATTCCGCCGCACCCTCCATCGCACTCGACAGGCACATATAGCGCGTGCGGTGGATGTCGACGATATTGTCTTCCCAGCCAACCACGTCCGGGTTCACGAGGTTTTTCGAGACATAGTAGACGATCGGGATGATCGGCATGTCGTCGACCAGCATCTGCTCGGCCTGGGCCATCATGTCGCCGCGGACAACCGGGTCCAGCTCGCGATTGGCGGCCGTGACCATCTCGTCATAGGCCGGGTTGTTGTAGCGCGAATAGTTCATCGGAACCGAGCGGTACTCACCCAGGAAGAGGAAGTTGTAGGCGTCGTTATAGTCGGCGATCCAGCCGCCATCGGCGATCTGGAAATCATTGGCGCGCAGATTGTCGTAGTGGATCTGCGTGTCGTTGACGATCAGCTCCGGCTGGACCCAATCGGCGATGGCCGACCAGTCATTCTGAACCACCGGCGCGATCCGCGGATTATCGCCCGTGGCGCGGTAGGTGTATTCGAACCGCAGCGGATTGTCCGGACCGAACCCGGCCGCCTCAAGTAGGGCACGGGCCTCGGCGCGGCGTTCCTCGATCGGCGTGTCGGACCAAGCGGCCTCAACACCGCCCGGATAGTTGGCGACGCCCGGCGGAACCAGGGAATAGGCCGGCTGGAAGCCTGCACGCAGGATTTCATCAGCAATGAAGTGACGGTCGATCGACATGCCCAGCGCATTGCGCACATTCGGGTCGGAGAAGATGTCGAGCGTCGTGTTCATGGAGAAGTAGATCGTGCCCATGTAAGGCGCGATGCGGACATAGTCCGGGATTTCCCGGTTCAGGAAGTCCAGCTGCTGACCCGGGAAGTTGTTGTTGATGTGCAGCTCGCCATTGCGGACGCGACGGCCGGCAGCGGAGTTGTCGACGGTCGGATAGTAATAGACGTCGTCGATGCAGACATTGTCATTGTCGAAGAAGCCGGTATTCCGCACCAGGTGGACGAAGTTGTTGGTCCGCCAGTCTTCCAGGCGATAGGCGCCATTGACCTGGATATTGGCCGGACGCACCCATTCATCGCCATATTGCTCGACCACATGCTGCGGCAGCGGGAAGCTGGTGTAGTGGGTCAGGAGGCCCGGCAGATAGGGGGCCGGATTTTCCAGGCTGACTTCCAGCGTACGATCATCGATCGCCCGGACGCCGATCGCGTCGATCGGGCCCTCACCGCGCGTGGCGGCTTCCATGCCGGCGATCGGATACAGCAGGGAGACGTACTGCGCACCGGTTTCCGGCGCGGCGATCCGGCGCCAGGCAAACACGAAATCGTTGGCTGTGACCGGCACACCGTCCGACCAGCTGGCTTCGCGCAGATGGAAGGTCCAGGTCAGGCCGTCTTCGGAGACGTCCCAGCTTTCCGCCATGCCGGGGACCGGCGCGCCATTGGCGTCCTCGGTGAACAGACCGATGAACATGTCGCCGATGATGTGGTTTTCCCACGTGCCGCTCGCCTTGTGCGGGTCGAGGGACAGCGGCTCGGCCGTATTGCCCCGGTGCAGGATGATATTGTCGGAATCAACCGGCGATCCACCACCACAGCTCGCCAGGGCGAGTGCGGAAGCGGTGACAAGAACGGTCTTCAAAAATGCAGTGCGGATCACGGTATCGGTCTCCCCTCCGACGCGTCAGAACTCAACTCAATTCACTCTTCTAGCCGAACATGCCCACCCGGTCGACAGCTGCAAGCGCGTGGCGCATAGTCGCGTGAACCCCGATATGTACGGAATTCCCATGAAATCAAGATTACTTGTTGTTTTATCACCGCTTGTGTTGATCGCGCCGGTCGAGGCCCAATCGGGCGGGCAGCCGCTCCAGCCGCTGTTTGCCTGTCGCGCCATCGAAGATGATTCGGCCCGGCTGGCCTGTCTGGATGCCGCGGTGGAGGCGCTGTACGGCGATGCCGAGTCCGGCGAAGTCGTTGCGGTGGACCGGGGTCAGATCGAACGCGCCGAGGAATCCACCTTCGGCCTGAGCATTCCCAATTTCTCCCTGCCCAGCCTGCGCGGCGAGCACACGGAGCTGGCCGAGGCGGAAGCCGCCGAAGCGCATTCCCCGGAACGGGTCGTAACCCGCGATGATGACGGGCGGATCGAGCGGATCGAGGAACTCGCCGTGACCGAGATTTCCACCCGCCGCGACGGCAAGGTGATCATCACCCTGGCCAATGGGCAGGTCTGGCGTCAGACCGACAGCACCCGGATCCAGGGCATCAGCCGCGGCGCCCGCCCCGGGCTGACAGCCAATATCCGCACCGGTGCACTCGGGTCCTATTTCATGCAGCTGAACAATGGCGGCCGCTGGTTCCGCGCCGAACGCGTCGAATAGGCACAGGCTGCATCGCCCAACAAGAAAGGCCGCCCGATGGGCGGCCTTTTTCGTGTCCGGTGCAGTGCGGATCAGCGATCCTTGGGGTCGATCGCGTCGCGCAGGCCATCGCCGATGAAGTTCAGGCAGAACAGCGTGATCATCATGGTCACGGCCGGACCGATCAGCGTCCAGGGAGCCGGTTCCATGTCCTGCGCCCCGGCCGAGATCAGCCGCCCCAGCGAGGTCAGCGGTTCCTGAACCCCCAGCCCCAGGAAGGACAGGAAGCTTTCGGCCAGGATGACGACCGGGATCATCAGCGTGACATAGACCACGACCGGGCCCAGCACGTTGGGAATGATGTGGCGCGAGATGATGTTTGCCTTGGACACGCCGGCGGCTTCAGCGGCCTCGACGAATTCCATGCCTTTGAGCGCCAGGGTCTGGCCGCGCACGATGCGCGCCATGGTCAGCCACTCCACCGCGCCGATGGCGACAAAGATCAGCACGATGTTCCGCCCGAAGACGACCATCAGGATGATCACGAAGAAGATGAAGGGCAGCGAGTAGAGGATATCGACCACACGCATCATGGCCTGGTCGACCTTGCCGCCGACAAAGCCGGCAATCGCCCCCCAGGTCACACCGATGACCAGCGAGACGATGGTGGCGACCACGCCGACCATGAGCGACACCCGCAGGCCCACGAGGATGCGGGCAACCATGTCACGGCCCTGCGCATCGGTGCCCAGAAGGTGCCAGTTTTCCAGCGTCGGGCCGATCCAGACGCGATCCCGGTAGATCGTGTCATAGTCGTGCACCCAAAGCAGCTGGCCGATCGTGGCCAGCACAACCAGGATACCCAGCACGATCATCGAAGCCACGGCCGCACGGTTGCGCAGCAGGCGGGCCAGCGCGTCATCCCAGAGCGAGCGGCCCTTGACGGCCGCAGTCTCGAGAAGCTCGGCCTTTTCCTGAGGGGTCGAGATCAGGCTCATCAGTCGTACTTCACTTTCGGGTTGAGCACGCCGTAAAGCAGGTCAGCCAGCAGGTTGAGCAGGATGATGAGCGAGGCGTAGATGATCACGACACCCATCACGACCGTGTAGTCACGCTGCAGGGCGGCGTCGACGAAGTGCTTGCCGATCCCCGGCAGCTGGAAGACGCGCTCGATCACCAGCGAGCCGGACAGGACCGCGGCCGAGGCCGGCCCGAGATAGCTGACCAGCGGCAGGATGGCGGACCGCAGGGCGTGCTTGAAGATCACGGCCGTCGCCGACAGGCCCTTGGCCCGGGCGGTGCGGATATAGTTGGAACGGATCACTTCGATCATCGAGGCCCGCATCAGGCGCGCAATGATCGCGATCTGCGGCAGGGCCAGCGTGATGATCGGCAGGATCAGCCGGTCCGGTGTCATGCCATAGCGTGGATCCAGCCCGCCGGTCGGCACCCAGCCCAGATACAGGCCGAAGACCAGGGCGAGGATCGGACCCATCACAAAGGGCGGGATGGATATCCCCACCATGGCGAAGGTCATGATCGAGAAATCGCCCGACGTGTTCTGTCTCAGCGCGGCAATCGATCCGAGCAGGGAGCCCAGCGCGATGGCCAGCGCCATGGAGAAGATGCCGATCGTGGCGGAGACCGGAAAGCCTTCCGCGATGATTTCGGAGACGCGCTTGTCACGCAGTTTGAGCGACGGGCCGAGATCGCCCTGCATCAGATCGCCCATGTAATTGACGTATTGGCGCCAGAGCGGCTGATCCAGGCCGTAATTGGCCAGGATGGTCTGCCGGGTCTCTTCCGGCATGGGGCGCTCAAGGTCGAACGGCCCGCCCGGTGCAGCGCGCATCATGAAAAAGGCGACCGTAATGATCACCAAAATCGTAGGAATGGCGACGCCAATGCGCCGGATAACGAAACCAAACATGAATGAACCGGCTCTTCCCAGAAGTGGGGCAGTTTCAATGTGGGACGTTCATTGTCAATGAAGTGTCTGCCGTTGGGATGCAGTGGCGGGCTCCTCCAGCGGTGGCAGGGGAGCCGTCCGGGACAGTCCTGTCTCGCTAGTCGCGGGACTGACAAAGAGCTGGACCGTCACCAGTGCCAGGATGAGCCAGCCCAGCCGCACGAGGCGCTTGCTTACGAATTGTCCGCCGTTCACATTCGCCTCCCGCATTCCGGCCTGGTCCCGGTCACGCAATTTCCACGCCGAGTGTGATCCAGCGTGAATTGCATGTGTTCGACTCATGCCTAGGATGCGGTCCGGAAGAGTCAGGAAGGGCCGTTCCATGCACAGTGCGCTGTGGTGGCGAGATTTCGAGTTCCAGGACGGTATCGTGACCGTCAAGAAGACCGGCGCCCGCCTGCCCATCGAACCCGGACTGATCGGTGAAGTCCTCGCCTGGTTCCCTTTCTATTTTGTCGCCGAGGGCTGGCGTCTCAAGGCGGCCAGCGGAACCGGACCCAAGATCTGGTTCACCCCCGACCGTCCCCGCCCCTGGTATCTGATCTGGTCGGTCCTGCACGCTGCCGGCGCGCGGATCGCGACCTCGCCGGAAGAGGCGGATGCGGTCTTTGTCTTCGATGACAGCACGACCTGCACCGCCCGGCCCGTCCCGGAGGGCATTCCGGTCATCAATCACGACTGCCAGTCCATCGCCAAGAGCCATGTGGCCCGCGTGTTCGAAGACTGTTTCGGCTACGCACTGACCGTGGATCCGGAAAGCTGGACCGGGCCGATGGTGGAGAAATCCGAGATCAATGGCGCCCATGACGGCCGTATCGTCCAGGGACCGCTGAAGGCACGTCCCGGACATGTCTACCAGCGCGTGATCGACAATCGAACCGGCACCGGCCTGGTCGAGGATCTGCGCTGTCCGACCATTGGCGGCGAGATCCCGCTGGTCCTCTACAAGCGTCGCCGCATCGAAACGCGTTTCTGCAATTCCAATGACGAGGTCGAGATCGCCGAGACCGAAGACGTACTCTCCGCCGAGGAAGTGGCCCAGCTGGGCCGTTTCGCCCGCGCCATGAAGCTGGACTGGGGCGGACTGGACGTGCTGCGCGACCGCAGTGATGGCCGGCTCTACGTCGTCGACGTCAACAAGACCGATATGGGCCCGCCGATCGCCATGGCCCTGAATGACAAGATCACCGTGACCCGCAAGCTGGCCGCGGCCTTTCTCGCTTACATCCAGGCTGACCGGGCCTGCGCCAAACCTGCTGAATTGACATGACCGCCATTCCTTTCGTCAAAGAGTTCGAGTTCGAATACGGCCGCTGCGATACGCTGTCGCCGCTGATCCGCCGCGTGGTGGCGCCCAATCCGGGGCCGTTCACCTATACCGGCACGGGCGTCTACATCATCGGTCATGGCCAGGTGGCCGTGATCGATCCCGGCCCCGTCGATCCGGCGCACATCGAAGCCATCGATGCGGCGCTGGACGGCGAGACGGTGACCCATGTCTTCGTGACGCATCACCATCTGGACCATTCCCCCCTCGCCCATCCGCTGGCGCAGAAACATGGTGCCAAGGTTTACGGCTTCGGCCCGCAAATCCGTCCGCCGGCTGGCGGGGAAGTGCGTCTGGAGGCTGGTGATGATGTCGGCTTCCAGCCGGATATCCAGGTTGCGGACGAGGAAGTCTTCCAGGGTCAGGGCTGGTCCATCGAGGCACTGCACACGCCCGGCCATACCTCCAACCATGTCTGCTATGCGCTGAAGGAAGAAAACACCCTCTTCTGCGGCGACCATGTGATGGCCTGGTCGACCAGCGTGATCAGCCCGCCGGATGGGCATATGGGCAGCTATCTCAAACAGCTGGCACGTATCCGGGACCGGGATTTCGACATTCTCTGGCCGACGCATGGCCCGGCGATCCGCGAGCCGCGCCCCTTCATCCAGGCCTATATCGAGCACCGCGAAGCCCGCGAGGCGCAGATCCTCGAACAGATCGCAGCGGGCCGGGAAAATGTCCGTGACATGGTCGAGGCCATGTATGCCGATGTCGACAAGCGCCTGCATCCGGCCGCCGCGCACTCCGTGCTGGCGCACCTGATCCATCTGGTGGAAACCGGCCGGGTCGTCTGCGAAGCGGCGGAGCCGGGCCTGGCTGATCCCTACCGCCTGCCGGAAACCGTCTAGCCCGCACTCATCGCGGCGAGGAAATCGGCCGCGCGGTCCGGATTGCGACCGAGATCATGGACCGGACGCCGCGCCAGCGTGCGGATGTCGACCAGGGAACCGCCCTGCCCGTCCTCCCGGATGCGCACGACGATATCGTCACGCAGGCCGAACCAGAAACTCTCCGCGCCCGCCTCGAACATGCCGGCCGTGCGCGAGGCCGATCCGACACGCCAATTATTGTCGTGGGCGTAGTCCATGGCGGCATCGAAAACCGCATCCGGATCCCGGTCGAGCTGCAGCGTCACCAGTCCGGGATAGAGCTCTGCCTGGAGATCGACCAGCGGGCGCCCCGCCGCATCCTGCTTGGCGCCATAATCCAGGCTTTCCGCCCCGGCACCACGGCGCGCAATCAGGCTGGTGGAGAAATTGGGCGGATCGGCCGGATCCGTCGTGACGTCCAGCAGCGGGACGGTGGCGTCCCGCGCTTGGTCCACACTCCACATCCAGCCCAGACCGGAAAGACCGACCGCCAGCGCCAGCACCGGCGAAGACACGACACCGAAAACCTCTTTGCCGACCAGACGGTGGATCAGCATGAAGAAACCGCCCAGCACGCCCGCCACGATGCAAGCGAACAGGAGTTTG
>NZLV01000216.1 GCA_002694345.1 Maricaulis sp. | reverse complement strand
TCCTGGTGGGCGTAGATCGTGTCATAGCCCAGCGTCCAGAACACCGCGGCGGCATAGAGCGCCAGGGCGGCCAGGTCGAACGTGCCGGCGGCGGCTGTATAGGCGACCGGGATACCCCAGTTGAAGGTCAGGCCAAGCCAGGCCTGGGGCCACCAGGTGATGCGTTTCATGAAGGGGTAGGCGGCCACCAGGAGCAGCGAGGCCAGGCCGACGCTGATGGCCAGCAGTGGCAGCTGCACCAGCACGATCAGGCCGACCGCACATTGCGCGGCCAGAAACAACCAGGCCTGTTTCAGCGATACCGTTCCGGCGGCCAGGGGCCGGTCAGCCGTGCGCGCGACCTGCGCGTCCAGATCCCGGTCGACAATATCATTATAGGTACAGCCTGCGCCGCGCATGGCGATGGCGCCAATGGCGAACAGGATGGCGAAGTGCAGGTCGACCCAGCCGAGGCTGTCGCCGGTCCGGGCCAGCAGCAGACCCATCCAGCAGGGCAGGGCGAGCAGCCAGAAGCCGATCGGCCGGTCATAGCGCGCCAGGCGCAGATAGGGGCGCAGCCCCGCTGGCGCGTGGTCGACCCAGGATTTTGGAAGGCTGTCGGCGACTCGCCGGTCGAAATTCAGTTGCATTTTCGCGGTGTGGCAAAACCGTTGGGCCAATTCAAGGCGCTCTTGACGTTGACGCACAGCGCCGTCAAAGCGGGAGAATGTCAACTGATCCGCGCCTCTATGTCACCCAGAACCTTGCCGCCGGCCAGGCCATCGCCCTGCCGAAGGAAGACGCCCACTATCTCGTGAACGTCATGCGACGGGGCGAGGGCGACACGGTACGCCTGTTCAATGGGCGTGACGGGGAATGGCGAGCCCGTCTGGTGGAGGCCAGCCGCAAGACGGCCGTGCTGGAACCGGTCGAACAGACGCGGGAGCAGATCGGCGTGCCCGACCTCTGGCTCCTCTTTGCCCCGGTGAAGCGCCAGAAGACGGACCTGATCGTTGAAAAGGCGACCGAGCTGGGCGTCTCCCGCATCGCGCCCGTGATAACGGCCCGGACCCAGAGCGACCGCATCAAGCCGGAACGCCTGCAGCTGATCGCCAAGGAAGCCGCCGAACAGACCGAACGCCTCGATCTGCCGGAAATTGCCGAACTGGAAAAGCTGGATCGCGTGCTTGATGGCTGGGACGCGACGCGCAAGCTGATCTTCTGTGACGAGGCCGGCGACGACACGGACCAGCCCTGGGGCGGTGCCCGCGGCCGGGGCCAGCCCATGTCCGCGGCCTTGTCAGACGTCGCGCAAGGCCCGGCAGCCGTGCTGATCGGTCCGGAGGGCGGGTTTTCCGAGGCGGAACGCCAGCGCCTGCGCGATCACGATGCTGTCATTCCGGTGACGCTGGGGCCGCGCATCCTGCGCGCCGAAACCGCTGCCGTGGCAGCGCTCGTGCTCTGGCAAAGCCTGCAGGGTGACTGGCGCAGCTGAGGCGCGTATCGCACAAATACAGGCATCAACCCTTGTCGCGGGCGAAACGCCCCCATATCTGATGCGGACATTTTTTGAGGCAGAGCGGGGCGTTCCATGAGCGGCACGTACAATCCGGGCGGCGAAGGTGCTCCCATTGAAAGCCTGGACCAGCTGACCGGCTATTTCGCCGCCGGCTCCAAGCCCGTTGACGCGTTCCGTATCGGAACCGAGCACGAGAAATTCGGCTTTGCCCTCGGCGATCACACGCCCCTCCCGTACGAGAATGGCGGCGGTCCCAGCGTCAAGAAAATGCTGGAAGGCCTGCAGCGCTTCGGCTGGGCGCCGGTCGAGGAAGACGGTGTCCTGATCGCGCTCAAGCGCGACGGTGCGTCCATCACGCTGGAGCCGGGCGGCCAGTTTGAACTGTCCGGCGCGCCGCTGGAGACCATCCACCAGACCTGTGGCGAGGTGAATGGCCACCTCAAGGAAGTGCGCGAAGTCGCCGACGAGATCGGCGCCGGCTATCTGGGCCTGGGCTTCTCCCCGAAATGGTCTCTGGAAGAGACCCCGATGATGCCCAAGGCGCGCTACAAGCTGATGAAGGCCTACATGCCCAAAGTGGGCACGATGGGCCATCAGATGATGTTCCGCTCCTGTACGGTCCAGACCAACCTGGATTTCTCGTCGGAAGCCGACATGGCGAAGAAGTTCCGCGTCTCGCTGGCCCTGCAGCCGATCGCGACCGCGCTGTTCGCCAATTCCCCGTTCAAGGACAAGGGGCTGAACGGCTTCCTCTCCTACCGCTCTCATGTCTGGACCGACACGGACAACCACCGCACCGGCATGCTGCCCTTCGTCTTCGAGGACGGGTTCGGCTTCGAGCAGTATCGCGACTGGGCGCTCGACGTGCCGATGTATTTCGTCAAGCGCAAGGGCGTCTATCTGGACGCCACCGGCAAGTCCTTCCGCGACTTCCTGGCCGGCCAGCTGGACATCCTGCCGGGCGAAAAGCCGGTGATGAGTGATTGGGAGGACCACCTCTCCACCGTCTTCCCGGAAGTGCGCCTGAAGACCTTCCTGGAAATGCGCGGTGCCGATAGCGGTCCGTGGAACACGCTGTGCGCCCTGCCGGCCTTCTGGGTAGGCCTGCTCTATGACGACACCGCTCTGGATGCGGCCTGGGATCTGGTCAAGGACTGGTCGGCCGAAGAACGCGAGGCCCTGCGCATCGGCGCGGCGAAGACCGGCCTGCACACGCCTTTCCGCGACAGCACGCTGCAGGACATTGCCAAACAGGCCCTGGACATTTCCCGCGCCGGCCTGAACGCCCGCAAACGTCTGAACGGTCACGGCGAAAACGAGGCGCTCTTCCTCGATGATCTCGACGAGATCGTCCGCACCGGACGGACGCGCGCCGAGGACCTGATCGACCGGTTCAAGGGCGAATGGGGCGGCGAGATCGAGCCCGTCTTTACCGAGTGCGCCTACTAGCTCACCCAGGTTTGAACGGCGCAGCCGCGTCACAGGCTTGAGTGGTCCTCTCCCTCATGGTCAATTGCGCGCCATGATTTTTCCCGCGTGGGGCGGGTAATGGGGAGATTTTGCGTGACGGACACGACCGCAACGCCGGCAACGGCGGAGAACAAGGACACGTCCTTCTTCGGGCATCCGAAGGGACTGGCCATCCTGTTCCTGACTGAGATGTGGGAGCGCTTTTCCTATTACGGGATGCGCGGCCTGCTGATCATCTACCTGACACAGCACTTCCTGTTCTCGGATGAGCGGTCGGGCATCATGTACGGGGCCTACACGGCGCTCGTCTACATCATGACCATCATCGGCGGCACGCTGGCCGACCGCTATCTCGGACAGAGAAAGGCCGTCACCTACGGCGCGATCCTGCTGGTGATCGGTCACGGCCTGATGGCGTTCGAGGGCGATGGCTCTCGCGAGACCTTTGTCTATGAGGGCGCCGAGTACCAGCTCACGCTCGATGGACGCGGTGGTGATGCAAACCAGATTGTCGTCAGTGAGATGGGGACATCCCTGATCAGTTTCGCTGAAGGCGGTACGGTCATGCAGGTCGCCGAGCCTGAAGCTGTCGGCCTGCCGGCCGAACTGCCGTTCTCGTCGGATATGACGACGATCGAGCGTCAGGGCATGTTCGTGAACACGCTGTATCTCGCCTTAGCCTTCATCATTGCCGGTGTCGGCTTCCTCAAGGCGAACATCTCGACCATTGTCGGCTCGCTCTACGGTCTGGGTGATACGCGCCGCGATTCGGGCTTCACGATCTTCTACATGGGGATCAATCTGGGGTCCTTCCTGGCATCGATCACGGTCGGCATCATCGGTATCGTCTGGGGCTGGAAATGGGGCTTCGGCCTGGCCGGCGTCGGCATGCTGGCCGGCTTGTTGACCTTCCTCTTCTTCCAACCGTGGCTCGAAGGCCGTGCCGAGCCGCCGAACCCGGAAAAGTTGAAGCAGAAGGTCTTCGGTCCGCTGAACGTGGAATGGGCCTGCTATGCCACGGGTATCGCGATCGTTGCTGTTTCAATGGCCATTGTGGCCTTCCCGGACATGTTCGCCAACGTCGTGGGTTGGATCGGCCTTGCCATGTTCGCCCTGCTGGTCGGCTACACCGCCCTCAAGACGAAGGGCGATGAGCAGAAACGCATGTTTGCCGCGATCTACTTCGTGCTGGCGCAGATCCCGTTCTGGGCGCTGTTCGAACAGGCCGGTTCCTCGCTGAACCTGTTCACCGACCGCTTGGTCGACCGCAGCATGTTCGGCTGGTCCGTTCCGGCACCGGTCTTCCAGTCGCTGAACGCGGGCTTCATCTTCATCTTCGCACCGATCGTTGCCTGGCTGTGGATTGCCCTGGCCAAGCGGGGCTGGAACCCGTCCACGCCGGTGAAGTTTGCGCTCGGCGTCTTCATGGCGGGCCTGGGCTTCTACGTTCTGGTCGCGGGCATGGGTGTCAGCGGGGCCACCGGCCTGACGGCGGTCTACTTCATCTTCGCGATCTACTGGATCCACACCATGGGTGAGCTGATGGTGTCGCCGGTCGGCCTGTCGGCCGTGACCAAGCTGGCCCCGGCCCGTGTGGTCGGCATGACGATGGGGGCCTGGTTCCTGTATTCGGGCCTGTCCAACTTCCTCGCGGGCGTGATTGCTTCGACCACGGGTGCCGAGACAATCGGTGGACAGCTCACCGATGTGGCGGCTGCCAAGGCCGGCTATGCCGAGGTCTATTCCAATGTCGGCCTGGTCGCGATGGGGGTGGCCGTGCTGATGCTCCTGATCTCGCCGATCATCAAATGGCTGATGGCGGGTGCGGACGGCACGGCGATCAAGCCCCATCCGACCGAGACCGAGGCGGGTGGTCAGTCCATGGACCGCTCGTCCGACGCGCCGTAAGCTGGCGTTTGATCCCAACAGAAAGGCCGCGGAGTTCGCTCCGCGGCCTTTTTGCTGTCTGCGCTCTGGAACAGAGCCTAGTCGCAGTCGAACCGGTTGGTGGCGGCGGCGAGTTCGAAGGTTCCGGCCTCGCGGTCGACGCTGATCCGGGCAAACTGCAGCGCATCCATGCCCAGGATGAGGGCCGGTTCGTCCTCCCATCCCATATGCCGGAAGATGTCCAGATCACCTTCCAGCATCTGGAAGCCGGCAAAGCACAAGCCGCCGATCTCGACATTGCGCACGAAGAGCGTGTCGATGTTCTCCTGCTCCCGCCCGTCAATCCCGTTCACCGTGCCCATGCGCAGACCCATCCGGCGTGACCCGGCGGCGCGGACGAGCGGCAGATTGGCGATGGAGCGCGCACTGCCGGAATCCACCAGGACATGAACCGGCCGGTAGGTGCGCCGCATCCGCGCCTCGGTGATCAGCAGGCCGACCGGACTGATCTGCCCGTCCGCCCGGCCCGGCGCTGCCGCGTCCAGAACCAGCTGTCCGTGCGCGAAATCGATCGCATAACGCTGCGACCCGATGGCATCGGCACCCAGCAGGCCCGCCACGGGGATGGGGTGGCCTTCGGGCACCGGGATGACCACCGTGTTGATGTCGCCCGGCGTCCGTCCGGCATAGCCGAAATTGGGAAGCTCGAAGAATTCCGCCGAGAACTGGGTGGTGAGGGCCTGGACCACATCGAAATCATCCCAGTCGGACTGGAAGCCGTATTGTTCCGCCACCGCAGAGGCGACGGCGGTATGGCTGGCGCCGGTATCGAGAATGAACTCGTAAGGGCCCTCGCCATCGATCGTGATGGGGATGAGAAGGTGACCGCTGGGCGCACGCTCAAGCGTGATGTCCTCGGTCAGGCTGGCGGCCTCGGCCAGGCCTGTCAGGCCCAGCGCGGCGGCGGCAATTCCGGTTTTCAAGATCGAACGCATGGTTCTGGCTCCCGCGACAATGATGTCAGGCCCGTATGGACCCCGTATCAAGGTGCTGCCAGCTGCCCCCCGGTGCTGGAGCCGGGCCGGCAATTCTGCGCTGCCGGTCCCAAGACGCCATTCTAGCTCCGGCTGGAGCCTGGCGGCAAACGGAGCCCGGTGAACCGGGCTCCGGATGCGTTAAAACGTGTCGACAATCCGCACGTAGACGGTTTGACCCATCGACACATTGCGGTGCTCGGTAGCCAGGATGACGCCATTGGCCCGCGAACCGTCATAGAGGACGCGCATGCGGTCATCGCCATTGTTGAAGACACCGTCGACACCGGCCCGGATCGTCATGCCCAGCCAGTTCGTGGTCTCGGCATAGATGTCCAGATCGCCATCGGTATTGTTGAATTCCTCATAGCGCTGGGCCCGGTAGACCTCGCCATTGGAGACCCAGTGATAGTCCCAGCCCCAGGCATA
>NZLV01000215.1 GCA_002694345.1 Maricaulis sp. | reverse complement strand
TGGCTGATGTGGATGTTCCTGCCGCGACCAGCCGCATCTTATGATCCGGGCCTGTATCGCAAACCGGTCGAGCCCACGGCGCCGGAGCCCGAGACGGACCCGGAAGCGGACTAGTCGGCTTCCGGGGCGGACAGACCGACCGCAAAGCGGACCGGAATCTCGCCTGACCGTTCGAAGACAAGCACGCCGTCTACCACATCCCCATCGACGACCGGTTCGAGGCCGAACACCATCAGGTGAAGCCCGCCGGGCATGAAGACCAGTGTCTCGCCGGCTGCCAGCGTCTGCGGCCCGACGGCGCGCATCTGCATCATGCCCTGATCATTCATCGTGTGACCGTGCAGCTCGACCGAGGACGCACCCTGGATCGAGGCACTGACCAGCCGGTCGACGGAGCCTTCAGCCAAGGCGGCCGTGAAATAGGCAGCCGTGACATCCCGGCCCTGCGGATGCGGACGCATCCAGGCCGCGCTCACCGTCACCACAGGCAGGACACCATCATCCGGCAGGGGCGCCAGTGCCTCGTCTGCCGGGGCATGGGACATGTCACCATGGTCCATGGAGGCGTGATCCATCGCGCCGTGGTCGGCGGTCATGACGGTCTCGTCCTCGGCACCGCCACAGGCGGTCAGGAGGAGGGCGGCGGACGAAATCAAGGCCAAGCGCATGTCAGTCTCCGGGGTTGGATCCCATGGCATAGCCCGACGCCGCGCGCCGGGCCATGCGACATCGGGTCATGCGTGCCAGAAACCGATCGTCTTCTTGGTTTCCTGGATGATCGGAGCAGCAATGGCATCGGCCTGTTCGCCGCCCCTGGCGAGGATGCGGTCGATCTCGGCCTTGTCGGAAATCAGGCGGCGGAACTCGTCGGAGATCGGCGCCAGATATTCCACGGCGACATCCGCCAGGGCCGGCTTGAACGCACCAAAGCCCTGCCCGCCAAACTCGGCGAGAACCTCGGCCTTGGTCTTGCCAGCCAGAGCCGCATAGATACCGACCAGATTGGACGCCTCGGCGCGGCCTTCCAGACCGGCTTCCTCGGAGGGAAGCGGTTCCGGATCGGTCTTCGCCTTCTTGATCTTGCGGGCGATCATGTCGGCATCATCTTCCAGATTGATGCGCGAATTGTCCGACACGTCGGACTTGGACATTTTCGACGTGCCATCCCGCAGGCTCATGATGCGGGCGCCCGGCCCCTGGATCACCGGATCGGTGAGCGGGAAAAAGGCCTCGCCATCGCCAAAGTCGCGGTTGAAGCGCGCCGCAATGTCACGGCACAGTTCCAGATGCTGCTTCTGGTCCTCGCCAACCGGCACATGCGTCGCCTTGTAGGCGAGAATGTCAGCGGCCTGCAGGACGGGATAGGTCAGCAGGCCGACAGAGGCACGCTCCTTGTCCTTGCCGCCCTTGTCCTTGAACTGGGTCATGCGCTCGGCCCAGCCCAGACGCGCCACGCAGTTGAAGATCCAGGCCAGCTCGGCATGGGCCGGGACGGCGGACTGGGCGAAGATGATGCTCTTTTCCGGGTTCACACCCGCCGCGATATAGGCCGCAGCCGCAGCGCGCACGGCATCAGGCAGGGCCTTCGGATCGTGCGGCATGGTGATCGCGTGCATGTCGACCACGCAATAGATGCATTCCGCATCACCCTCATCCTGCAGCGCCACCCAGTTCTTCAGCGCGCCCAGATAATTGCCGAGGTGCAGGCGGCCGGTGGGCTGCATGCCGGAAAAGATGCGCTTGGGACCTTGGTAGTCGGTGGGCGTTTCACTCATGGGATGGGCCTTGCGAGATAGGAATTGGGAAGGCGGGTCTTAGCCTTGCCGGCCCCCGGCCTCAAGTACCCTTGAGCGATGCGAGCACTTCGGACGGTTTCAGGGCGCCGGTCACAATGGCTGCCAGGCCATACACGGCCGCGCCGGCGGCGCGGACGAGACTCAAAGCCAAAAGCCGCGATCCGAAGGCCAGCTGAGTGAGCGCATCGTCATACTGGGCGGCATACCAGACAAAGACCGACATGGCGGCAACGGCCGCCAGGATGCGCGGCGCCCGTCCGAGAAGCCGCCGGTCCAGCGTCAGCCCGCCGCGCCGGGCGATCGTCACCGCCAGCAGGATCGCATTGACCCAGCCCGCCACGGAGGTCGCGGCAGCCAGCCCGACATGCCCCATATCCTGCCATTCCGGACTGACGGACCGGATGCCGACGAACAGGCCAACTCCGAGCACGACATTCACCACCATGGAAATGGCAGCAAACTTCATCGGGGTCTTGGTGTCTTCCCGCGCAAAAAAGGCGGGCGACAGGACCTTGATCAGGACAAATGCAGGCAGGCCCACGGCAAACGCCTCGACCGCCAGGGCCGTGCCCAGGGCCGCCCGGTCCCCGAACTCTCCGCGCTGGAACAGGCCCTCAACGAGAAATTCCGGCATGGCGACCATCGCCGCCGCCGCCGGCAGGGTCAGGGCCATGGAGAATTCCAGCGCACGGTTCATGCCATTGGCCGCGCCCCGCTCATCCCCGGCGGCAATCCGCCGCGAGATCACCGGCAGCAGGACCACACCCATGCCGATACCAATCACCCCCAGCGGCAATTGATAGAGACGGTCTGCAAAGTACAGCAGGGCATTGGCGCCATCCTGGAAGGAGGCCGCGATCTGGCTGATGGTGAGATTGATCTGGGTCACGCCTGCCGCAAACGCCCCTGGCACACCCAGGGCCACCAGTCGTTTGACCCCCGGCGTCCAGCGGGGCCGCTTGAGCCGAAGGAAAATGCCGGACCGGCGGGCCGCCCAGATCAGC
The DNA here is from genome assembly GCA_002694345.1 of Maricaulis sp. Taxonomy (GTDB): domain Bacteria; phylum Pseudomonadota; class Alphaproteobacteria; order Caulobacterales; family Maricaulaceae; genus Maricaulis. The sequence goes on along the minus strand of NZLV01000215.1, from coordinate 2,316 downwards.
AAGGCCGCCTGGGCCACGCCCGACGCAGTCACCCCGAAGCTGAGGCGGCGTGCGGTTTCATTGGGATCTTCCGGCGTCCAGAACAGGACAGCGATCAGAATGATGTTCAACAGGATGGGCGCGCCGGCGGAGGCCACAAAGCGGCCATTCGCATTCAGGGCGCCTCCGACCATGGCCGTGACCGACATCAAGAGCAGGTACGGCATGGTGATCTGGGTCAGAATGACCGTCAGCCCGAACTTGGCCGGGTCGGAGAAATAGCCCGGTGCGAGCCCTCGCATCAGCCAGGGCATGGCCAGTTGGGACACGACCACAAGTGCCCCGACAACAAGCAGCAATCCGGCCAGGACATCCGAGGCGAACTGGTTGGCCCCGTCCTCGCCCTCTTTCTCCAGACGCCCCGAATACAGGGGGACGAAGGCTGCATTGAACGCGCCCTCGGCAAACCAGCGGCGGAACAGGTTGGGAAAGCGGAAGGCGACCACAAACGCGTCCGCCACGGGACCGGCTCCCACGGCTGACGCCATCAGCACATCCCGGAAAAAGCCCAGAACCCGGCTGGCCATCGTCATGCCACCGACCACGGCCGTTGAACGCAGCAGTCTCATCGCCCACCCTACCTCAGAACACTGGCCTTCGCCCGCGCGATGCCGCGTTGGGCGGCCTTTTCATCGAAGGCGGTTTCACCCTCGCTGAAAACCCCCAGAAGTCCGGCCTGGACCCGCTCTATAATGGTTTCATCCACGAGCTTGTGGCCGTCATGCGTGACATAGAACACGTCCGTGGCCCGTTCGCCATAGCCATCAATCTGGGCGGATGTGAGAGCGAGGCTTTCATCGGCCAGCACATCGGCCAGATCGGCCAGCAGGCCCGGCCGGTCACGGCCCGAAGCCTCGATCACAGTGGCATTCTCGGCAATCTCATTGGACAGGGTCACGGCCGGTGTCACCCGGAAGGCCGCATCGCGGCGTGCCAATGGCCCGCCCTGGCGGCGGCGCACGATCAGCTCGCCGGTGGCCACTTCGCGCAGATAGGCCACCAGGGCCTGGCGCTGGCGCTCATCCTGCAGACCATAGGGCTGGCCAGCAGCGTCCTGGATGTAGAACACGTCGAACACCTGACCGGACGCCGTCGTATTGATGGTCGCCCCGACCACATCGGCGCTCATTTCCGCAAACGCCGCCACGAGGTCGGCAAAGACCCGGTTGCGGTCCGGCGACCAGATCATCACTTCTGTTGCAGACCGGCGGCGATCAACCCGGACACCGGCCGAAGTGGATTCACCCTTTTCCCAGGCCGCGCGAACGAAGGCGGCATGGCGGAACCGGTCTTCCGGTCCGAAGGACACCCAGTAGGTGTCCGGCAATTCCGCCACCCACCAGCTGGCAAACGCGGGATTGAGGCGGTCCAGGCGCGGCTGGATCCGGTCCCGCTCGGCCTGAGCCTTGTCGGCCAGACCCTGACGGGCGGCTTCCAGCGCGTCACCATCTGTGGCCAGCACCGTTTCCGTGGCGGCATAAAGGTCGCGGATCAGCTGGGCCTTCCAGCCATTCCACACACCCGGACCGACGGCGCGGATATCCACCACGGTCAGCACGGTGAGCAAACGCAGGCGTTCCAGCGAGCCCATCGCCGCGGCAAAATCGGCCACGGTCCGCGGATCGGATAGATCGCGGCGCTGGGCGGTATCGCTGAGCAGGAGGTGGGAGCGGATCAGCCAGGCCACCAGCTCGCTCTCCTGATGGCCCAGGCCCAGGCGTTCACAGGCGGTCAGGGCGCGCAGGGCCCCTTCCACGCACTGATCGCCCGACCCCTTGCCGGTATCGTGCAGCAGGACGGCCAGGTGCAGGGCGCGGCGGTTCTGGATCAGGGGGGCAATCCGGGTGGAAAGCGGATGCTCGTCCGGATGCAGCCCGTCCTCGATTTCGCGCAGGAAGCCGAGCGCCTGCAGCGTGTGCTCATCCACCGTATAGCGGTGATACATGTTGAACTGGGTGCGCGCGACGATATCGCCGAATTCCGGGATATAGCGGCCCAGAACGCCCGCCTCGGTCATCATGCGCAACACGGCCATCGGCGCCGGCGCGTCCAGCAGGACGGCAAAGAAGGCGCGGGCGGCGCGGGGGTCGCGGCGGAAATCATCATCAATGAAGTGAAGGGTGCGCCCGATCCGAGCCACGGCTTCCGGATGCATGTCCAGCCGGCGCGAGGCGGCAACATGGAAGAAGCGCAGGATCCGCACCGGATCCTCGCGGATCTGGGTGGCGTGGGCGAAATCCAGCCGGCCGTCCCGGACAATGAACTCGGCCACATCGG
>NZLV01000214.1 GCA_002694345.1 Maricaulis sp. | reverse complement strand
TCGCTGTCCGCCGTCTCGGTATCCGTCCCCAGCGCATCATAGGCATAGATGTCCGACAGGGCCTTGTCGAAGGCCGCCGGATCACAGCTGACCACGGGATGGCTGGCGCCGACCACGCGGCGCACATCCATCAGGCCCAGACGGTCACCATCGCTGCGCAAGAGGAAGGCCGGGTTCTCTCCGGGACGGAAAGCGACCCCCTTGCGGCGCGCAAAGGCGTAGGGAACAGGGGTCTCACTCGCCATTCGCGGCTTCACCCTGCCCGGTCTGCGTCATCATCATCTCGACGATGGCTTCCAGCGAGCTGGTTCCGGTCTCGGAGCCCTGGACCTGCTGGTTGCGGATATAGTCATAGCGATTGGCCGTCACCGCCCGCATGTCCGCCTCGTCGCGGATGATGGTCGGACGGATGAAGACCATGAGATTGGTGCGGCGCTGTTCGGTGCCTTCCGAGCGGAACAGGCGGCCCACGCCCGGCACGCGGGACAGGCCCGGCACGCCGGACACGGTGTCATTCTCGTCCTGCTGGATCAGACCGCCCAGCACGATGATCTCGCCATTGTCGGCCAGCACCGTGGTGTTCACCGAACGCTTGTTGGTGATCAGGTCGGAACTGCCGGCGGTCACGGCCCCGGCGACGGAAGAGACTTCCTGCTCGATCAGCAGGCGCACCGTATTGCCCTCGGTGATCTGCGGCCGCACCACCAGGCGCACCCCCACTTCCTGGCGGTTCACCGTGCGGAAGGGATTGGTGTTGTCGGCGCTGAGCACTTCGCCCGTCGTGACCGGGATTTCCTGGCCGGACAGGAAGGAGGCTTCCTCATTGTCCATGGCCAGGATGGAGGGCGTGGCCAGCACGTTGGAATTCACATCGCTTTCCACCGCATTGAGCACCAGGCCGAACAGATTGCCGCTGGAATTCTGGCCGCCAAAGCCGAGCGTGCCGCCGCTCGCCCCGAGCAGGGAATTCAGGGCCGTCGTGCGCAGCGTCTCGTTGAAGGCGCTGTCATCATCGCCCGGCGAGGCGATCGCCCCGGTCAGCGCGAGGAGGTCCGGCGTGTTGGAGCCGAAACGGGTCATCGCCAGCGGCGTGTCGCCCTCGCCCCCGGCCAGCAGCATCTGGACACCCAGTTCCTGCGCCACCGTGTCGGACATTTCCACGATGATGCCCTCGACCAGGACTTGCGGGCGGCGGATGTCGAGCTGGCGGATCACCAGTTCCATTTCCCGCTGCACGTCCGGATCGGCATTGATCACCAGCGCATTGGTCGGCGCGTGATAGGAGACGGAGGGACGGCGCGAGACGCCTTCCGCTTCCGACAGCGTGTCCACCACCTGTTCCAGGATCGGCAGCAGGTCCTCACCATCGGCATGATTGAGATAGATCACCCGGAAGCCCTGGCTGGACCGGCTGACCCCGTCGACGCGGCGGATCAGCGACACCATCTCGTTCACCGCTTCCCGGTTGCCGCGCAGGATCACCGTGTTCGAGGCCGGGATCGGGGCGATGGTGACGTTGAACACCGTGTCGTCCTCGCCGGCCGAAGCGCGGCTGCGCATGGCCTGCAGGATGCGGGTCATCTCGGCGGCAGAGACATTGTCCAGCTCCACCATTTCCACCACGGACGTGTCACGATCCAGATCACGCAGGACCTGGCGGATGCGGCTGACATTCTCCGCATAGTCCACGATCACCAGGACATTGCCGTCCTCGGCCGCATTCACGAAACCGGTCTGCGACACCATCGGGCGCACCACGCTCAGCGCATCGCGCGTCCCGGCATGATTGAGACGCACCACGGCGGTCACATACTGGTCGCCGCGGACATTGGCATTGACCGGGCTGGACGTCCGCGCCCCGGCCTGTTCCGGCACGATCTGGTAGGCACCGGACGCGGTCGGCACGACGGCAAAGCCGTGCACGCGCATGGTCGACAGGAAGACCTGGAAATACTGGTCGGTGGTCAGCGGGGTCTGCGAGGTGATCGTGACCCGGCCGCGCACATCGGGATCAACGATGAAAGTATAGCCGGTGACGGCCGACACATCATCGATCACGGCCTGGATTTCAGCCTGGTTGAAATTCACCACCTGGTCCTGCGCCTGCGCCGGCCCGCTGACAGCGAGAACGGGGAGCAGGGCGAGCGCCAGCGCCAGCATCGCAGCGGTCAGGCGTTGGATGAGATCACGCATCAGGGCAGTTCCACTTGCACACTGAGGGGCAGACCGCCCCGGTTGATGGTCAAGGCGACGCGGTCTTCCCCCCGCAGCCGAGCGAATTCGGCGCCCAGATCGGAAATCTCCGACACCGGGCGGTCATTGATGGCCGTCAGGACATCACCGTCGCGGACACCCAGGGCTGCGAGAATGGCCGGGCGGCCCTCCGCAATCCGGTAGCCGGTGAGTTGTCCGTTTTCCCTCACCGGCTCGGCCCGGAACAGGCCTTCAAGGGTCTGGCCCGCTCTTGCGGACACGCCGGAAACGGCCGCCGGCTGGCGGGCGCCCTGGCGCGGGGCAGCATTGTCCTCGTCACGCAGATAGAGGGACTCGATGACACCACGGCGATCAATCAGGACATGATCGACATGCACTTCTTCCAGGCTCACCCCGTCCAGGATGGGCTGGCCGGCGGCGAAGAAGCGCTGCCGGTTGTCCGGCGTCTGGATGATGGCCCCGCCCGCATCCGGCGTCGCGCCGCGGCGAATGCCACGCAGGGTGAGATTGAGCTGGGTTTCCTGGACCGGTGCCCGGTCGGCGGTAACAGCCGGCTGGCCGCTGCGGCGGTCGGCGAACACGCTGCCATCCCGCAGGCGCGACAGGTCGGCGACATAGGCCGGCGCGCGCGAGGCGAACCGGTTGCCCCCGGCGTCCTGTTGAAAATCGGAAGCGCTGGCGCCGAAGACGACGAGCCAGATCAGACGCGCAAGAATGAAGGTGAGTGCGGCCAGCAGGGCCAGTTCGAGCAGACCGATGCCCAGACGGACCGGTCGCGGCATGCCGCGCTCAACGCCCCTCGTCCTGTTCATGGCTTCGGTCATGGTGCCGCCGTCCGTCCCCTGGGTCCCGACAGGCGTCCGATACCGAAACGGCCGGCACACCACCGGGAGACGGGTTTGCGATACACGTGGCCCACGTCAGTTTTGCGACGTTTCGGGAATATTCGTGTGACGATTGCAGCGGGGCGGGCCCGAAGGCCCGCCCCGTCGCGGAATTGACTTACCAGGAACGGCTGATGGAGATGCTGAAGGACGTGCCGACATCATAGGTGTCGACCGCGACCGTGGCATCGCCGGCGCTCTGGGTGGCTTCGTAATCGCTGCCCATGATGTTGCGCACCGAGAAGCCCAGATCCCAGTCGGCATTCGCCATCTCAACCGTGCGGCTGTAGACGAAGTCCAGCGAGCTGGGGACCTGTTCCATGATTTCCGGGCTGTTCGTGTTGAGGTCAGCCACAGCGCGGGAGCGTTCGCCGGTATAGTTGTACAGCAGCGCACCGCGAGCCCGGCCGTCGAAGGTTTCGAAACCGACCTGCAGGTTGAACAGGTGTTCCGACTGACCCTGGAGGGCCCGGCCATCCTGGATGAAGCCGGCAGCATTCAGCACGTTCGCCGTCGGCTGGCCAAAGGCCCCCTGGGCGATCGTCACCGTACCGTCAGCCGACACTTCCGACTGGATGTAGGTGTAGTTCGTCTTGATGAACCATTCGCGGTCATTGAAGAACGGACCGTCAAACCGGCCGGAGAAGTCGAAGACCTTCTCGTATTCCAGCTCGATACCCGTCAGCGTAGCTTCCGGAGCATTGATGAAGCTGGTGCCCAGGCTGTCACCCGTCGGCAGGATGTATTCCTCGATCGGGTTTTCCAGAACCTTGTAGAACACGCCTGCGGTCACGAATTCCTCGCGGCCGAAATAGTATTCCAGACGGGCGTCATAGCTCTCGATCTCGGTGTTCACGAGATACGGGTTGCCCTGGAAGCGCTGGTCGGTGTCCGTGTTGAAGAACTCGGCGAAGGCCAGCTCGCGGAATTGCGGGCGGGCGATCGATTGCGAGTAACCCGTCCGGAGCTGCAGATTGTCCGCAAACGTCCAGGTCAGGGTCACGGCCGGGAGGACATAATCCTCTTCGATCCGCGTCTCCAGCAGGCCGGTATCACGCGAGTTCGGCGGGAAGGGGAAGGTATCCACCTTCTGGACGCCGTCTTCGAAACGGGCGCCGACAGCGGCCCGGACGAAGTCGTTGATCGCGATATCGGCGCCGGCATAGTAGGCGCGGACATTCATCCGGCCCTCATAGGCTTCCGGGAAGGTCAGACCACCGGTCTCCACGAGGCGCAGGCGCTCGTCGACGATGTTCTGGTTGGCGAAGATGTAGTCGATCCGGCTGAAGCGCAGATCCTGCGGCAGGCCGATACCGCCCTGCTCGAAGGAGAAGGTCCGCGTGTAGGCCGTCCGCTCGCGGCTGGTGACAGAGGCACCGGCCTTCAGCTCGACATCCATGCCCGCCAGGGTGATCGGCAGTTCCAGGTCGAAACCGGCATCCTGCGTATTGTCCTCGATCTCCGAGAAGGACGTCCGGTTGTCGGCGACATTGCCGCCATACTGCAGACCGAGCGGCGTGTACTCGTAGATGTAGGAACGCTGGTACGGCGCATCGCGGGTCGCGGTGGCGTCGGACAGGCGCCAGTCGAGGGCCAGATCACCCAGGAATTCGAACGTGTGCTCGCCCGAAAGCTGGTTGAACAGGACCTGGCGTTCGAACCATTCCGTGCTGTCGGTCTGGAACACGCCATTGGCGCCGGCATTGTATTCGGTCTGCGAGCGGGCCTCTTTGGAGGTCGAGCGCAGGGCCATGGAGAGGAAGTTGATCTCGTGGTCATTATACCAGTCGATCCCGACCGAGATCATGCCCGACACGTCGATCGTGTTTTCCGTGCCGATGAAGTTGTTCTCGGCATCGGCCGGATCGGCCACGACATCGGTCCGGTCGGCATTGGCCGGGCCGTTGACATAGCGGGCGGACGTGCCGTCGATGCCGGCGCGGCCGCGGATACCCTCGCGGGTGGTCCAGGAATTGGCGTAGGAACCCGCCGCGATCACGCCGAGCGAGAAGCCGTCGAAATCAAACCGGTCACCGGCCGAGATATCGATATCGCCATTGGCGTCGACATCGACATTCTGCAGCACCCAGAGTTCCGAATTGACCAGGGAGCGGCCGATGGCCTGCTGCTGGTCGGCCGGCAGATTGTTGCCGATCCGCGAGGTTTGCCAGATCGAGGCGATCTCGGTCGGCAGGTCGCGCAGGCCGTCATCATAACCCAGCCAGTCCGTGTCGGAACCGGCATAAGTCAGGCCGCGATTGCCCGTGGTCACCGTGTCGAAACTGCCGCCGACACCGATCGTCAGAAAGGTGTCATCCGGCAGGTTGGCGGTTTCCACACCGACGACACCGCCACCGAACTCACCCGGGAATTCCGGCGAGAAGGTCTTCTGGACCAGCACGTTCGAGAGAACATTGGTCGGGAAGATGTCGAGCGGCGCTGCGCGGCGGAAAGGTTCCGGCGACGGCATGGGAGAGCCGTTCAGCAGCGTGTTGGAATAGCGTTCATTGAGGCCACGGACGACGACGAACTTGCCGTTCGTGGTCGACAGGCCGGTCACCCGGACCAGGGCCGCAGCCAGGTCAGAGTCGCCAGTGGTTTCCAGATCGCCGATGGACAGGGCCGCGGACACTTCCGACGTCACGCGACGGTCGTCCGGGATGTACTGGTAGCGAACCTGGATGACGTCTTCGGGCTCGGACGAGGTCGTGTCCTGCGCGAAGGCGGCTACGGGAACAAGCGTCGTGGACGCCAGCAACGCAGCCGAGAGTGCGATTCGATTGGTTTTCATCTTCATCACCATGAGACTGCGAGAGAACCTCACCGCGCGCCCGGGTGGCGGAACCACCCGGGCGGCAAGGCGCTGCGTTGCTATTGCGGCTGGTAGGTCCAGCCCTGGTACCAGGTGTCGTTGGCGTCCTCGACGGCGCCGACATAGTCGACATCGACGAACCAGCTATCCATGGCGTTCACGTCCGTGGCGGTCAGGGCGATCTCGTTGGTCCCCGGGATGATGCCCGACTGACCGGAGAAGAAGCCCGAACCCGTCATCGTGTTGGCGTAGGTGTCGCCATCCGAGGACGCACGGTTGTTCGGCTGGGCCAGGAACCAATCCGACAGGTCGAGCGGGTCGCCCGAGCTTTCGTCGAAATTGTTCACGCAATCGAGGGCGACCGACTGGATTTCCAGCGAGTCGGAGGCGGCACCGATGCGGGCAAAGGTGGCGTCCTGGTCGACGTCGATACAGTCATCCCCGAAGTCCACGACGATGCCGTTGAACAGGCGGCCGGCCGTACCTTCACGGATCAGCATGCCCTGGTCACTGTCGTTCGAACCGGCGCCGTTGCGGTTACCCACCAGCGTGAAGTTCGAGATCATCGGGTTGGCGCGCGGTTGACGGTTGTTCGCCGTGTCATTGCCGCCGCGGTTGTCGAACTCGAAGCCCTGGTCGCCGGAAGCGCCTTGGGCCACGAGCACGAACTGGGCGCGGCCACGCCAGCCATCCGTGTAGTCCATGCTGTCGTCGTCATTGCCGGTCAGCACCAGGTGGCGCAGATCGACCGTGCCGCCGAACATTTCGACGCCGTCATCGGCATTGTTGTGGACCTGGACGTAGTCGACGAAGGTGTTGGAACCGACGCCCTGGAAGGCGATGCCGTTCAGCTCGTCCTCATTGTTCACCAGGAAGCCGGCGAAGCGGACCTGGGTGTAGGTGATGGAGCCGGACGTATCGTCCACCGTGGCGCCACCGAACAGGCCGGAAGAGCCTTCACCGGACTTCTCGCAATCCACCGTGCCGCCGGTCGCCGTGGCGTCCGTACAGGCATTGATCGGTGCGCGGCCGTTCAGGACGAGACCGCCCCACTGACCCTTGGTGTTGATGCCGGCCGTACCTTCGACATCGGCGCGGGCGGTGAAGATCACCGGAGCCGTGGCCGTACCGTTGGAGCGGATTTCCGAACCGCGGGCGACCACGATGTAGTCGGAGCCGGAGGAACCGAAGACGGTGACACCCGGGTCGATCGTCAGCGTGGCCTCGATGCCGGACGGCAGCGGGCTGGCCGGATCGGCGCCGCGGTCGACACCGACGAAGACCGGACCGACGAGCTCATACATGGAACCGCGGGTCAGGCGCAGGTCGGCGGTGACATTGCCGGTGATCTGGCAGATGCGGTTTCCGTCGATCGTCTCGGCGCTTTCCGTCGTGCCCGTCGGGCAGCCCGGATCCTCGAACAGGTCGAAGGTCCAGCCAGCGGCCCAGTTCGAGGCGGAGGTTTCATCATCAGCGAAGGCACCGATGAAGTCGGCGGCTTCAAACCAGCTGTCGACGGCGTTGGCGTCGAAGGCCGTGACGGCCTGCTCGGCCGGGCCGGAGAACACACCGGTCATCGTGTTGGCGTAGGTGTCGCCATCCGAGGAGGCGCGGTTGTTCGGCTGGGCCAGGAACCAGTCCGACAGGTCGAGCGGGTCGCCCGAGCTTTCGTCGAAATTGTTCGGGCAGTCGAGCGCGACGGATTCGATTTCCAGCGCGTCGGACGCCGCGCCGATACGGGCGAAGGTGGCGTCCTGGTCGACGTCGATACAGTCATCGCCGAAGTCGACAACGATACCGTTATAGAGGCGGCCAGCCGTACCTTCACGGATCAGCATGCCCTGGTCACTGTCGTTGGAGCCGGTGCCGTTGCGGTTACCGATCAGGGTGAAGTTGGCGATCATCGGGTTGGAGCGCGGCTCCAGATTGTTCGCCGTGTCATTGCCGCCGCGGTTGTCGAACTCGAAGCCCTGGTCACCGGACGGACCCTGCTGGACCAGCACGTACTGGGCGCGGCCGCGCCAGCCATCGGTGTAGTCCATCGAGTCGTCATCATTGCCGGTCAGCACGATGTGGCGCAGATCGACCGTGCCGCCGAACATCTCGACGCCGTCATCGGCATTGTTGTGGACCTGGATGTAGTCGACTTCCGTGCCCGAACCGACACCCTGGAAGGCGATACCGTTCAGCTCGTCCTCATTGTTCACCAGGAAGCCGGCATAGCGGACCTGGACATAGCGCAGGATGCCCGAGCTGTCGGCCGGGTTGTCGCCGCCGAACAGGCCGGAGGAGCCTTCGCCGGACTTTTCGCAATCGGCAGAACCGCCGACGGCCGTGGCGTCCGTACAGGCGTTGATCGGCGCGCGGCCATTGATCACGATGCCGCCCCACTGGCCTTTGTCATTGGCACCGACCGTGCCTTCGATGTCAGAGCGCGAGGTGAAGATGATCGGGCTGTCGGCGGTACCGACGGCTTCGATGCGCGAGCCGCGGGCGACCACGATGTAGTCGGAGCCTTCCGAACCGAACAGGGTCGCGCCAGCGCCGATTTCCAGGGTGACCGGCGTGCCGCCAGCGTTCAGGAAATCCTTCTGCGGCTGCGAGCCGTCATCCAGACCGACGAAGGTCGGGCCGGTGATGATCACGCCGGCATTCGGAGCGATCACCGTGTCCTGGGTGATGTTGCCGGTGATTTCGCAGGCATTGATCGTGATATTGCCGTTGGTCACCGAGGCTTCGCGGATCGAGCCGGTGCCGCAGCCGCCGGCCGGGATCAGATCGATCGTGGTCTGGCTTCCGCCACCACCACCGCCGCCGCCACCACCGGGAGGCGTGCCCAGGTCTTCATTACCCGGGGAGGAGATGGACGTATCTGCGCACGCCGCGAAAAAGGCGCACGCGGTGGTCACAAGCAGGAGCTCGCGAAAGTTTTTCTTCACCGACATTGAAGACCCCCAAAAGGATTAAAACTCGACAACGGCGGCACCGGTGGATCCGGACCTGACCGCTTGGGGCGGGGATAAACATGAGCTTTGTAACGCTTGAATGACACGTCGCCGGGGGTCCGGAAGGCGCGATCGGGGCCTCACCCGCCAAGGGGGAAAAATGCGGGTCTCCGAAAAGACTATATGTAGGCCGTGCAAGGGTTTTCGCGATTCAAATACTTCGGAAATTCACAAAGCATTCGTATTTGAAATTTTTGCGACAACTCGCAATATGACACTTGTTTTACAGAATTCACGGGGCCGAGTCCGGATGCAGCGGGAATCGGGTTCAAGTGAAAGCGCTCAGTGGACAGATCAATATTTGCCCGCCTTGCAATCCGGTGCCGGGCCGACCACACTGAGGAGGCGTTTCGCAACCGGAGGCCCACCGTGATGAGCCCTGTTCCGACAATGTGCACCGCACAAAAATTTCCCACTTTACACAGCGCTTTTGTGACTTTAATTGCGCTTCTCCCGGCGGAGGCGACGATGCCGGATTGGGTTAACTGCCAACAGGGGGTCACGTGAGTTGCACACGTACCATACTCCCCTGGACCTGGTCCGTTCACGGCACGTAGAAAATCCGGTCGTCTGCGCACGTCCGGATCGTGTCAAACACGCGAGCCACTGGTTCCAGGACAATTTTCCGGGCGAAGTCCTCTACGCCGTCAAAGCCAATCCGAGCCCCTGGATTCTCCAGACGCTCTACAAGGCTGGCACGCGCTTCTTCGACGTCGCTTCGATTCCTGAAATCAAGCTGGTGACCGAGCATTGCCCCGGCGCCCGCATGGCCTTTCTGCACCCGGTGAAAAGCCGCGAGAGCATTCGCCGCGCCTATTATGAATTCGGCGTGCGCATCTTTGCCCTCGACTGCGAAGCCGAGCTCCAGAAAATCGTCGAGGAAACGAACTACGCCAAGGACGTGACCTTCATTGTCCGTCTGGCCGTTTCCAATGATGGCGCGATCTTCTCGCTGGCCGGCAAGTTCGGCGTGCCTGCCTATGAGGCCGCCGAGCTGATCCGCAAGGCGCGCGCCCATGCCGACGAGCTGGGTGTCAGCTTCCATGTCGGCTCGCAATGCATGCAGCCTTCGGCCTACCGCTCCGCCATGCTGGAAGCCTCCCGCCTGATCGTCCAGGCCGGGGTCACCGTGGACATTGTCGATGTCGGCGGCGGCTTCCCCTCCATCTATCCGGGCATGACCCCGCCGCCGCTCGATGAATACATCGCGGCGATCGAGGACGCGTTCGAAGAGATGATGGTGCTGGAGAATGCCGATCTGTGGTGTGAGCCGGGCCGGGCGCTGGTCGCCGAGTGCGAGAGCGTGCTGACCCGTGTCGAACTGGTGAAGGGCGATGCCCTCTACCTGAATGACGGCGCCTATGGCCGCCTGTTCGACGCCGCCCACGCCAAATGGCCCTTCCCGGTCCGTCTGCACCGCCCGCGCGGCGAGGCCGGCGCCCAGACCGCCTCCTTCCGCCTGTTCGGCCCGACCTGCGATTCCATGGATTCCATTCCGGGTCCGTTCGAACTGCCGGCGGACATCGCCGAAGGCGATATCATCGAGATCGGCATGCTCGGCGCCTATGGCACCGCGCTGGCCACCGACTTCAACGGTTTCGGTGCCGTCGAACGCGTCACGGTTGAGGATATGCCCTGGCCGTCTATGTTCGAGGTTCAACCCGACCAGGCGGACGACAGCGAGTCGACCGTCATTTCCTTTGCGCGCGCCCGGCGCCGCCGCCCCAGACTTAGGAGACGTGCATGAGCGAGAACTCGAACCGCAAGGCCGAGCTGCTCTCCTCCCCGATCGAGCATATCGACATCACGGCCTTTGACGGCCGCCAGATGATCGACAGCTGGGAGAAGATGTCCTTCACCTCGCGTGACGCGGCCCGCGCCGCCCGCATCCTGCAAGCCGCTGTCGCGGATCCGGACTGCTCGGTCATCCTGACCCTGGCCGGCTCCACCTCGGCCGGTGGCTGCATGCATGTCTGGCGCGACATGGTCCGTCACAACATGGTCGACGCCATCGTCTCCACCGGTGCCTCCATCGTGGACATGGACTTCTTCGAAGCCATGGGCTTCAAGCATTACCAGGCCAAGGAAATCCCCGACGACCGGGTGCTGCGCGATCTCTATATCGACCGCATCTACGACACCTATATCGACGAGGAAGAACTCCAGGCCTGCGACCACGCCACCCTGGAAATCGCCGACATGCTCGAGCCGGGACCGCGCTCCTCGCGCTCCTACATCAAGGCGATGGGCAAATGGCTGGCCGACGGCAATGCCAAGAAGCCAGGCTCCCTCGTGCAGGAATGCTATGAGCACGGCGTGCCGATCTTCTGCCCGGCCTTCTCCGACTGTTCCGCCGGCTTCGGCCTGGTGAAACACCAGGTCCAGCGCATGAAGGAAAACAAGCCCTACCTGTCCATCGACAGCGTGGCCGATTTCCGCGAGCTGACCGAGATCAAGATCAAGGCCGGCGTCACCGGCCTGTTCATGGTCGGTGGCGGCGTGCCGAAGAACTTCGCCCAGGACACGGTCGTCTGCGCCGAAATCCTCGGCGAGGACGTCCCGATGCACGCCTATGCCGTCCAGATCACCGTCGCCGACGTCCGCGACGGCGCCTGCTCGTCCTCCACGCTCAAGGAAGCCTGCTCCTGGGGCAAGGTCGACGTCGCCCTGGAACAAATGGTCTTCGCCGAAGCCTCCACCGTGGCCCCGGTCATCGTCTCCGACGTCTACCACCGCAAGGCCTGGGAGAAACGCCCGCGCCACCGCTATGGCGACATGTTCCAGGACTGAGGTTTTGGGATGATGGAATGAAAGAAGCCCCGGTGCAGAGCGCCGGGGCTTTTTGGGTTGGGGGTATCAACTCAAGACGGCTGTCACCGATTCGCGTGCAGCCGGAATGATGCCTAGATAGTACCACTGAACTATTCTCTCTCAGAGGTGCGGCAATTGTCCTGCGCCCAGCAGAAAATGCATAGATAAAAAGGAAGCCGTCACCCGCGCACCAAATTCGATAAGCGTTTTTCGAGGAAAAACTCGTTGTTCGGCTTCATCAGAAGGCTGCTAGAAATGGAAATAAAAGCTATAAATAAGGCTAATATTAGACGAAAACTTGCGAAACAGGCACTAGACCATCTTCGCAACTGCAAAAATTACGACGAATTTTCGTATCATTGGCAAGCCTTTCTTACCCATTGGAAAGGCGTTTACACGGCACTGGAACAAGGTGCAAAAGCATCACCACAGTCTAGGCAATGGTTTGGCTCAAAAAAGACTTTCCGCAAGAACGATGAACTGCTTCAGTACCTCTTCCAAGCTAGGAACGATGCTGAGCACGGCCTAGATGAAGTAACAAAGAACATATCAGGCAGGGTCAAAATTGGCTCTTCCAAACCAGGAACATCCCAGTCTTTTTCTCTTGATAGACTTGAGGTGAGTGCCACAGGAGCCGTCTCATTCATGGGAAAATCCCACGACGGATTGCCCATCGATTTTGACGTCACACCGGGACATGCGCAATTGGTGCCTGTTTGTGGCCGCGGAACAGAAATTTTTCAGCCTCCAAAAAACCACAAAGACAAAGAAATCGCCGACCCCACACCCATAAAAATAGCCGAGCTCGCAATTGATTACTTAGATTCTGTGCTGGAAGAAGCCGACGCACTTTGCTGATTAAAGCCGCGACTTTTAACTTGCTTGATATGATGCCGTTTGGCCGCCCAACAGGCATTCCGTCTGAATATCGTTAAGTTAGGCGAATCCAATCAACCTAGAGCGTCAAAGACACTCTTCCAACTTATCCCCCTCAACCTCGCCCCGTCCTCGCACCAATCGAGGCCTGGTCCGTTCGACCGGTGGTGGGAGAATCGCGGAGCTTGTTCGGGTGTGCCGGGTTGACCACGGCGCATTCTGGCAGGGCCATCAGCCAGGACGGACGGCACTGAGGCGCAACACCCCACTCCCTTGTCATCCCGGCCGGATGGCCTGCGAAAGCAGGCCGCAGAGCCGGGACCCATAAACACAGACCTCTCCCGAAAGCAGGCTCAGCCGACGTCGCGAGTTGGATCCACACCGAGGTTATGGGTCCCGGATCTCCGCCCGGCCTGCGCCGGGCATTCGTCCGGGATGACAAGTTGGGGCGAGTTTGAATCGGGCTCAACACCCCCTTCTCCCCGGGGAGAAGGTGCCCCGCAGGGGCGGATGAGGGGGATCGGCGAGGTCTTCGCGATTATCTGCCAGCACCGGGATTTCCCCTCTCCCGGCGCATGCGCGCCACCCTCTCCCCGAGGGAGAGGGGCGCTCAACCAACCCCCAATTATCCCCACCCCCACGCCCTCGCCCCATACTCCCCCCGTCCTCGCACCACTCGAGGCCCGGTCCGGTCGACCGGGGGTGGGAGGATTGCGGAGCTTGTCCGGGTGTGCCGGGTTGACCACGGCGCATTCTGGCAG
>NZLV01000213.1 GCA_002694345.1 Maricaulis sp. | reverse complement strand
GGCTCGCCCGTGCCCAGCACGGTGGCGCCCTTGGCAACCATCGCGTCGCGAGCGGCGACAATGTCAGCCACTTCAAAGCACAAATGGTGCTGGCCGCCCTTGGGATTGCGTTCCAGGAATTTGTGGACGGGGCTGTCGGCACCGGACGGTTCCAGCAGCTCGATCTCCGAATTGTCCAGATGGACGAAGGCGACCTTCACACCCAGATGCGGGAAATCCTTGGTCTCGGTGGCGTCGGTGGCGCCATAGAGATCGGCATACGTCTTCTTGGCCGCCTCGATATCGGGCACGGCCACGCCGACATGGTTCAAACGTCCGATTTTCATCACTCAGATCTCCAGCAGCATGACGTCGATCCAGGGCTTCTTGCCCCAGATGCGGTTGGCTTCGCGGCGCACGGCGCGGCGGATTTCTTCTTCGGCGTGTTCCAGATCGCGGCGATTGCGCGGGCTGAGCCGGTCATAGGCGCGCTCGGCCTCATCGGCGAGCGCATCCATGAATTCATCATTGGAGAGGTTGGCGTCCTCCGGAATGCCCATGGAGCGCAGGTCCGGACCGGACAGGAGCTCACCCTTGCGGGACACGGCCATGGCGACGGTGACCTCGCCGGCATAGGCCAGTTTGCGACGCTCGCGCATGGAGTCCGCATCGGCATCGGTAAGGAAATTGCCGTCGACATAGAGGCGTCCGGCCGGGGCCTCGTCGATGATGGAAGCGGTGCCGTCAGAGCGGATTTCCACCATGTCGCCATTGCGCACGGTGACGGAGTGCGGGACCTGGAGTTCGCGCGCAAAGGCGGCGTGCTCGATCAGATGGCGACGCTCGCCATGCACCGGGATCGCCACGGAAGGCTGGGCCCATTGATACATCTGGGCGAGTTCGTCGCGGCAAGGATGGCCGGAGACGTGAACCGGACGGTCCTTCTCGGTGATGATCTCCACGCCCCGCTCGGCAAGCCGGTTCTGGAGCTGGAAAATGCCCAGATCATTGCCCGGAATGACGCGGCTGGAGAAGATGACGGTATCGCCCGGCCCCAGTTTCACATTGCGATGATTGCCCTCGGCGATGCGCGAGAGCGCGGCGCGGGGTTCGCCCTGGGAACCGGTGCACAGATAGAGGATTTTCTCCGGCGGGAAGAAGCCCGCCTCCTCTTCGGAGATGAAGTCCTGCACGTGCTGCAGCAGGCCGACGGATTTGGCGGCGGCGGTCATGCGGTGCATGGAGCGGCCGACCAGGCAGACGCGGCGGCCATTGGCCTCGGCGGCCTCGATGGCGGACTGGAGGCGCGCGACATTGGACGCGAAGGCCGCGATGGCGACCTTGCCGGTCGTATTCTCGCCGACGACTTTCACGAGCTCGTCCTTGACCCCGGCTTCCGACCCGCTCTCGCCCTTGGAAAAGACATTGGTCGAGTCACACACCATGGCGAGCACGCCCTCCTCGCCCATCGCGGTCAGGGCGGAGATGTCGGTGCTTTCGCCAATCAGCGGATCGGGATCGATCTTCCAGTCACCCGTATGCAGGACGAGACCGGCCGGCGTGCGGATGGCGAGGCCATTGGGTTCCGGGATGGAGTGGGTGAGCGTCACCAGCTGGATGTCGAACGGGCCGAGATCGAACCGGCTGTCCAGCGCGATCTCGTGCAGCTCGACCTCGTCGGCCAACCCGTATTCGTGCAGGCGGTCGCGCACCAGCCAGGCAGTGAAGGGCGTCGCCCAGATCGGGCAGCGCAGCTTGCGCCAGAGATGGGCCACAGCGCCCATATGGTCTTCATGGGCATGGGTGAGAACCATGCCGAGCAGATCCCCGGCCCGTTCCTCGATGAAGCGCGGGTCCGGCATGATCAGATCGACGCCGGGCGTGGAGAGATCGCCGAAAGTCACGCCGCAATCGACGATGATCCATTTGCGGTCACTCTCCGGCCCGTAGCCGTAGAGATTGAGATTCATGCCGATCTCGTCGGATCCGCCCAGGGGCAGGAAACAGAGGCTGTCGGTTTGGGTATCTGTCACGATGAGGGGCGTCCGCCGTTGAGTTTCCAGACCTCCAACAGGCCACGAATGGTCAGGTCGGGGTCGTAATGGTCGATGGTTTTTGAAGCGCCTTCGAACAGGGAGACAACCCCGCCGGTGGCGATGACTGTGCAAGCCTGGTTCATCTCGGTCTTGAGACGCGACACCAGGCCGTCGATCAGGTCGATATAGCCCCAGAACACGCCGGACTGCATCGCTGTCACCGTGTCCTTGCCCATGACGGACTGGGGTTTGGCGATGGCGACGCGCGGCAGTTTGGCGGCCGCGCCGTGCAGGGCCTGCATGGACAGGTTGATGCCCGGAGCGATGATGCCGCCCTCGAAGGCACCGTCGGCGGCAATCACGTCGAAGGTGGTGGCGGTGCCGCTGTCGATGATGATCATCGCGCCCTGATAGGCGGCGCGGGCGCCCAGCGCGTTGACGAGACGGTCGGCCCCGGCATCCTGCGGGCGCTCCAGGCGCACTTCGATATCCATGCCCACGCCCGGCTCTCCCACGATCACCGGTTCGGCATTGAAATAGCGGCGCGAGAGATTGCGCAGGTTGAACAGGGCCTGGGGCACCACGGTGGAGATGACGCAATCCGTGATATCGCCCAGCTTGCGGCCTTGCAGCGCCATCAGCTGCGACAGCCAGACGGCATGCTCGTCAGCGGTCCGGGTCGAATCCGTGCCGGACCGCCATTGGGCGACCCAGTCCGTGCCGTCATGAATGGCAAAGAGCGTATTCGTATTGCCGCAGTCGATGGCGAGCAGCATGCCGGTCGTCCCCTTGATTACGTCGCGCTTCCGCTCGGGAAGAACACATCCCCTGCCGAGATATACCGTCGGCCGCCGCCGTCCAAGTCCAGCCGCAGTGCGCCATCCGGTCCCAGGTCCGCAAACGTGCCGGTCAGGGTCTCATTGGCGAGGCGAACCTCGCAGGTTTCGCCCAGGCCATGGGCGCGTACCAGCCAGCCATCGCGCACCGGACCGAACCCGTTCATCATCCAGCGCTGACGCCAGGTTTCGAAACGCTCGACGAGATGATCAAGGGCTGTTTCCCTGTCCAGGCTGGCCCCGGCGGCTTTCAGCGAGGTGGCGGGACGTTCCGCATCATCGGGATGACTGGCCAGGTTGAGCCCGATCCCGATGGCGACCCACAGCCCGCCGCCGGTCGCCGGCCCGCTCTCCAGCAGGATGCCGCAGGCCTTGCGGCCATCGACCAGGAGGTCATTGGGCCATTTCACTTTTGTGCGAGCGGGATCGCGCAGGGCGATGTCACAGACCTCGGCCGCGGCGAGCGCGGCGAGGAAGGACAATTCCCCGGCCAGGGCCGGCGGGCCCGCCAGGGTGTAGAGACCGGTGGTGAAGAGATTGCCCGACAGGCCGGTCCAGGCGCGACCACGACGGCCACGTCCGGCGGTCTGTTCCCGGGTGGCGATCCAGACCGGTCCGCGCTCGCCCGACTGGGCCCGCTCCCGCGCTTCGGCATTCGTCGAAGCGCAGGTGTCGAGCCAGTCGGTACGAGGCGTTTGAGCCGGGGTCACTCCGGTCAGAGCGTGGCCAGGCCGACCGAATAGGCGCGGAAGACCAGCCAGCCGATGACCGGCAGGAGCAGGACTGTCGCCAGGCCTGCCAGGCGCGTCACCCAGTAGACGCTCATGGACGCCGGGACGAATTCAACCTCGCCCTCGTCGAACCAGACCGTCTTCACGACGCGCAGATAATAGGCAGCGCCCACGACCGAGAAGAGCACGGCCAGCACGGCCAGGATCAGCATGCCTTCCTGCACGGCCGCGAAGACCACGAAGAACTTGCCGAAGAAGCCGACCATGAAGGGCAGACCGCCAATGGAGAACATCAGCGCGGTGATCGACCAGCCCAGGCCCGGATTGCGCTGGGCAATGCCGGCCAGATCAGAGATCTGCTCGACCATGCCTTCGCGGGTCCGCATGGACAGGATGGCGGCGAAGGAGCCGATCACACCGATCATGTAGAGGATCATGTAGACCAGCAGCGCCCACAGACCGGTCTGGCTGGCCGAGGCGATCGCCACCAGGGCATAGCCCATGTTGGAAATCGAGGAATAGGCCATCAGACGCTTGATATTGGTCTGGGTCAGGGCGCCGAAAGCCCCGATGCCCATGGACAAGACGGCGATCACCCAGATCACGTCGCGCCATTGGTCGACCATGCCGCCGAAAGGCTCGATCAGGACACGGGCCAGCAGGACGATGGCGGCCATTTTCGGGGCCGTTGCGAAGAAGGCCGTCACCGGAGTCGGCGCGCCCTCATAGACGTCCGGCGTCCACATGTGGAAGGGCGCGGCGGAGACCTTGAAGGCCAGGCCGCAGATCACGAAGACCAGACCGAAGACGAGACCGACCGACGGGCCGCTCTCGACCGCGATGGCGATCTCGTTGAAGCCGGTGGCCCCGGTGAAGCCATAGACCAGCGACGAGCCGTAGAGCAGGAGGCCGGAGGACAGCGCACCGAGCACGAAATACTTCAGGCCCGCTTCCGAGGCCCGCAGGCTGTCGCGATTGAACGCGGCCAGCACGTAGAGCGCCAGGGATTGCAGCTCGATCCCCATATACATGGAGATCAGGTCATTGGCCGAGACCATCATGAACATGCCGGTGACGGCGAGCGTCATCAGCACGGAATACTCGATCTTGCCGAGCTTTTCCGCCTTCAGATACGGCATGGCCAGCAGCAGCGCGATGGCGGCCACCAGGCCGATGGCGACCTTGGAGAAGCGCGCCAGACCGTCAAAGATGAAGCCGCCATTGAAGGCCTGGCCTTCGCCGGAGACCAGGAAGAGCGAGGCCAGACCGGCCCCGGCCAGCAGCGCCACGGTCAGCCACTGCACCAGTTTGTTGGCACCCTCGCCCTTCATGAACACGCCCAGCATGAGCAGCGCCATGGCGCCGCCTGCCAGAAGCAGTTCCGGAATGAGCAGGGACAGGTCCTGAGAAAGCATGTCCGCCGTCATGGCTCGCCTCTCCTACTGGGCCGCGGCGGGCAGAGCCGCCTGGTATTGGTTGATCAGATTCTCGACCGAAGCCGCGGTGATGTCGGTAACAGCCGTGGAGGAAATGCCGAGCCAGAGCGTCATGATGATGAGCGGGATGAAGATCGCCCATTCCATGCGGTTGATGTCGGAGATGTTTTCCAGTTTCGGATTGGTGATCTCTCCGAACACGACATTGCGGTAGACGGTCAGCATGTACATGGCCGACAGGATGACGCCGACGGCTGCACCGGTGGCGATCCACCAGGACACCTGGAAGGCGCCGACCATGGTCATGATCTCGCCGACAAAGCCGGACGTTCCCGGCAGGCCGACATTGGCCATGGTGAACAGGCCGAAGATCACCGCAAAGACCGGCATCTTGTGCACGAGCCCTCCGTAGAAGGCGATCTCGCGGGTGTGCATGCGGTCATAGATGACGCCGACGCAGAGGAAGAGCGCGCCGGAGATGAAGCCGTGGGAGATCATCTGGAAGATGGCGCCCTGCACCCCGGTCTCGTTCATCGCGAACAGGCCCATCGTCACGAAGCCCATGTGGGCGACGGAGGAATAGGCGATCAGCTTCTTGATGTCGGTCTGCCGGAACGCCACCAGGGACGTGTAGATAATGGCAATGATCGACAGGGCGAAGACCAGCGGCGCGAAATAGTCGGAGGCCTGCGGGAACATCGGCAGCGAGAAGCGCAGGAAGCCATAGCCACCCATCTTCAGCAGGATACCCGCCAGGATGACCGAGCCGGCC
>NZLV01000212.1 GCA_002694345.1 Maricaulis sp. | reverse complement strand
GGTCAGGTGTCTCTGGGGGGGCGCAATCTGCATGAATGGGCCGCCGCGGATCGCGGACGTTATGTCGGCTATGTTCCGCAAGATGTCGAACTTTTGCCGGCCAGCATTGCCGAGAACATTGCCCGGCTCGAAACTGCCAGTTCTGAAGAGATCGTGGCCGCGGCCAAGCGCGCCGGGGCGCATGATGTGATCCTGTCCCTGCCGGACGGTTATGACACCCGGGTCGGCCTTGGCGGTGTCCATCTGTCCGCCGGTCAGCGTCAGCTGGTAGGTCTGGCCCGTGCCCTGTTCGGCAATCCGGTCCTGCTCCTGCTGGATGAACCGACGGCCAATCTGGATTCGGCGGCGGCGCCTCGTCTGGTGAGCGCGCTGACTCAGGCCGCGGAAGACGGATGCATCATTCTGGCGGCCACGCATGATCGCCGTGTGATCGAGAAGGCCACATCGGTCCTGCTTGTCCGCAATGGCGAAGTGATGGCGGCGCCCTCGGATCAGTTCATCAAACTGGCGACGGGGCCGGGCGTTGCCGCGCCTGCCGGCAAAGGGCCGGCAGCATGACGGCCGCCCTTCCGATCGATCAGGCACCGGCCAACCCGCTGAGCGACAAGACGGTGCGCAATGCTGCTCTGGTCTGTCTTCTCGGGCTGGGCGGATTTTTGGCCTGGGCCGGGCTTGCGCCGCTGGCAGAAGGTGTGCCGGCATCCGGGCAGATCGTCGTGGAGAATGACCGGCAGGTCGTCCAGCATCTCGAGGGCGGGATTATCGAGGAATTGCTGGTTCGGGATGGCGATCATGTCGAAGCGGGCCAGCCGCTTCTGACCCTGCAGGAAACGGCCTCCCAGGCGGCGCGCAACGAGGTCCTGCTGGAGATTGCCGCCCTCACGGCCTCAATCCAGCGGCTGGATGCCCTGCGCAGCAATTCGGACCAGCCGGATTTCGCGGTGCTGGATGCGTTTGACCTGACCGCTGTTGAGCGCGACGAGATCATCAACCGCCAGCGGGATCTGTTCGAGCAGCAACGCCAGGCCTTCCAGGCGGATATTGCGGTTCTGACCGCACGGCGTGATGGTGCCCGGTCTTCGCAGACCTTGCGGGCCCAGCAGATCACGGTGACGCGGCGTGCCCTGGACGCCGCGCAGGACCAGTTGGCCCTGCTCAATGAGCGCTATGAGCGCCAGATGGCGCGGCTGGACGAATTGCGGGCGCTGGAGCGTGAAGTCGCGTCGCTTGAGGCTGATATCGGTCGCTTGCGGACCGAAGCCCAGGACGCCGCGACCCTGGAACAGGATCTGGACGGACAGATCGACCAGACCCGTGCCGCCTTCCTGCGGCAGGTGTCCGCTGACCAGCTTGAGGTTCGAACCCGACTGGGGCAGGCCGAGGAACGGCTGGGCACGGCCCAGGACGTCCTCAACCGTTCGGTGATCCATGCCCCTCAATCGGGTGAGGTTTTGAACCTGAATTTTGCGACGCGCGGCGGTGTCGTCCGTCCCGGCGAAGCCATTCTGGAGATTGTGCCGGATGCCGGTCAGATGACGGCCTCGGTGCGTATCCAGCCGGCGGACCGGGCATCTGTCTATGAAGGCCAGGCCGTGCGCACGCGCCTGACAGCCTACAAGAGTTGGATGACACCGCGCCTGGACGGTGAGGTCGTTTCGGTGTCCGCGGACCTGAAGACCGATCCCGTGACGGGAGCGTCCTATTACGAGGTGCGGGTTCTCATCCCGGTCGAGGAAGCCGAGCGGCTGGGCGACCTGGACGTCATCCCCGGCATGCCGGTCGAGGTCTTCATCTTCTCCGGAACCAGCCGGACCACGCTGGACTATCTGTTCGAGCCGATCAGTGAATCCCTCTTCCGCGGGGCGAGGACGGGCTGAGATGAAACGGATATCTCTGTCGTCTATCCCCGCAGCGATGCTTCTGGGGTTTGCCTGTGCCGCAGCGCCTGCCGCAGCCCAGTCGCCGGGCGTGTGCCTGTCCCTGACAGATGCGATGAGCTTGGCCGCATCACGGGCGCCTGAAGTGGCCGGAGCCGAGGCCCGGTTGGCGGAAGCGGAAGCAGAGGTCCAGGCCGCACGGTCGCTGCGCCGGCCTCAAGTCTCCACATTCGGTCGCTCGAGCCTGGGTGATACGGGCCTGACCAGTAGTCAGTTGGAAAACCAGCTGGGCGTTCAGGTCAGTCAGCGCCTGTATGATTTCGGGGATGCCCGTCTGGCTGAGGCCGCCGCGGACAATCAGGTCGACCAGCGCAATTACGAGATCGCTGCGCAGCAGGCAGAATCCGCCCAGATGCTGGCTGATGCCTATCTGACCAGACTGGAAACCCTCGCAGTTATCGATGTGGTGTCCGAGCGCCGGGATTATTTCCGTCGGCAGCGGGATGCGGTCACGGATTTGCTGGCGCGCGGCGGTGCGACCCGGGCGGACCGGGCCCAGATCGAGGCCCAGTTGGCCAATGCCGAGGCGGATGCTCTCGAGCTTCAATTTCTGGCTGACCAGTCCGCCACGCGGATCCGGGAATATGCGGGTGTGGACAGGCTGGACTTGTGCGATAGCGAGTCCGCCTCCCGGAGCCTGGCGGGAGAGATGGCCGGTCTGGAAACGCTCGACCGGCTCGTCCAGGCCGCTCTGTCGGACAATCCGATGATTGGTGCCCGCCTCAGTGCCGTGCGCAGTCTGGAGGCCCGTCTGGACCGGGCCCGCCGGAACCGGCTGCCGGTGATCGAGGCTGTGGGGATCGCGTCCTACGTCTATGATGATCAGCGCGAAGACTGGGAAGGGCGTGACCGCCTCGGCGTGGATGTGTCCGTGCCGCTCTATACGGGGCGGGCCCTGAATGCCCAACGGGATCAGGCAGCTGCCCAGCTGGCGGCCGAGCAGAGCGCCTTGCGGACGCTTCAGCGCGACATGCGCGAACAAGCAGAAATTGCATTCCGGCGGTCGATTTCGCTGGAAGCTCAGCTGATCCGGCGCGAAGCTGTGGCCAGCAGTCAGGCGGAGTATTTTGATGCCATCGCCGGTGAATTTGAATACGGCCTGGGCACTTTGCCCGACCTGGTCGACGCCCGTCTTGCCCATGAACGTGCCCAGATAGACGTGATATCTGCGCGCTTTGACTGGTTGAGGCAGAAACTGGAACTGCTGCGCCTGACTGGGCGCACACCAAGGGTTGCGACAGGCGAGTAAATCGCCTGCCAGTCCGGAATTACATGAACGGCCCTGGAGACGGCCGTTCGCTGTTCAACACGCGGACCGGCAAGGTCCGCATCGCTTGCCCTGGCCATCAGGGCGGGCAACGCAGAAGGGGATAGTCATGAGCATCGTGAACAAGTCGGACCGTCGCAATACGTCCAAATCGGCACTCTTGGGAGGGGCGATGGCTCTGGGCGGCGTCGCCCTGATGAGCGGCCAGGCGCAAGCCCAGGGTGATGGTGTCCCGGACGGCTTCAGTGCTGCCAATGACCAGCCGAATGTCTCCAGTGTCGAGCGCCTTGCCGATGGTGGCGCCCGTATCACGCTCGAGAATGGCCGGGTCCTGGTCTTCCAGGCCCAGGACGTCGCGATCGTGGATGGATATGTCTACCTCGCCGATACGGCAATCGCCGGCGCTGACTTCGGTGTTGTCGCGGCCGCTGCCGGTGGCGGCGGTGGTGGTGGCGCCATTCTTGGCGTGCTCGGTGGTGCCGGCCTCCTCGGCGCTGCGGCCGGTGGCGGCGGTGGCGGCGGTGGTGGCACCACGACGCCTCCGCCTACTCCTCAGCCGAACAACGCTCCGGTCTTCTCGTCGGGCACGACCGCGACGGTCAGCGAGAATGTCAGTGGTGGCGTCTACACGGCGACCGCTACGGATGCGGACAATGACACACTGTCCTATTCCATCGTCGGCGGGACCGACCAGAACGCCTTCTCGATCAATAGTTCGACCGGTGTTGTCACTTTCAACACGTCGCCGGACTTCGAGAATCCCGGTGATGCCAATTCGGACAATGTCTATGAAGTGACGATCCGGGTGTCCGACGGCACAGCGACGGCCGACCAGACCGTCACGATTACCGTGGAAGACGTGGACGAGGCCCCGGCCATCACGTCGGCTGCGAGCGCTAGTGTGGCAGAGAACACGTCGGGGACCGTCTACACGGCAACCGCGACGGATGCCGAGGGCGATGCGGTGACCTTCTCGCTGTCCGGGACGGATGCTGCGTTGTTCACGATTGACGCGACCACGGGCGAAGTCGCCTTCATCACGCCGCCTGACTTCGAGAACCCGGCCGATTCCGGCGGTGACAATGTCTATGACATCACGGTCAATGCGAGCGACGGCAATTCCAGCTCGTCCCAGAATGTCGTCATTACCGTCACGGATGTCGGCGAGTCGACCGCGCCTGTGTTCACCAATGCGTCGGAGTTTGACGTTCCGGAATTCGAAATGGCGGGCACTTGGGGCATCCGCCTGACGGCGACCGATGCGGATGGAGATGCGTTGACCTTCTCCATCGTCGGCGGTGCAGACGCGGCCTCCTTCCTGCTGACGGGCGCCGATATCGAACTCCTCGACGGCACGAATTTCGAGGACCCCTGGGACGCCAATGGCGACAATGTCTACGAGGTCACCGTCGCCGTGACCGACGGCACCAATGTTGTCGAGCAGGATATCCGCCTGACGATCACGGATGTGAATGAGGGACCGGAAGTCGTCTTCAGCTCGCCGTATTCCGTCAGCGAAAACACCACCAGCGTCTTCGATTTCAACCCGACCGATGATGAAGGTGACCCGATCACCGCTACCATCAGCGGGACGGATGCGGCCCTGTTCGAGATCGACGCGACGACGTTTGAGTTGCGCTTCATCTCGGCGCCGGACTTCGAAAACCCGGGTGATGCGGATGGCGACAACCAGTACGACATCATCATCGAATTCAGTGACGGAACGACCACTGAAGGGCGGACGCAGACTGTCTACGTAACCAATGTGAACGAGTTCTCGCCGGTCTTCTCGTCCTCGACGTCTGCCAATGTGGCTGAGAACACGACGGGCGTTGCCTATACGGCGGTGGCTTCGGACGGGGACAATGACACGCTGACCTACTCCATCGTTGGCGGGTCGGATGCGGCCGACTTCACGATCAATTCCTCGACCGGCGAAGTCAGCTTCGTGTCGGCACCGGACTTTGAAAACCCGGCTGATGCCAATACAGACAATGTCTATAATCTCGTGATCCGCGCCAGCGATGGCAGCCAGACGACGGATCTCAATCTCAATCTGACCGTGACGGACCAGGTGGAAACCGGCGCCCCGACCTTTTTGTCGGCAGCGTCCGGCAATGTGTCGGAAAACCAGACATCGGCCTATGTCATCCGCGCCGAGGATGCCGAAGGCGACACGATCACCTATTCGATCTCCGGCACGGATGCGAGCCTGTTCACGGTCGACAGCAGCACGGGTGAAGTCAGCTTCTTGACGGCACCGGATGCGGACAGTCCGTCTGATGCTGGCGGCAATAATATCTACGACATCACGGTCACCGCGTCGGACGGGGTCAATTCCAACAGCCAGGACGTGGCCATCACTGTGTCCGACATCGCCGATGAAGCTGCCGATGTTTCGGACAACAACACGACCGAAGTTCACATGGTCTCGGGCGGTCAGTATGTCGGTAATCTGGAAACCGCTGGCGATGAGGACTGGATCCGCATCGAACTGGTGGCGGGCCAGCGCTACCAGATTGATCTGACCGGCACGGGTGCCGAGCCCGTCGAGGATACTTTCCTTCGCCTGTTCGATGAGGCCGGCAATCTTCTCGTCGAGAATGATGATATCGATCTCGGCGTGGTCCGGGATTCCCGGATCAGCTTCACCGCGACCGAGACCGGCGTCTACTATATCGAGGTGGATAGCTGGGATGGCGGTTCCACGGACGAGCGCACCGGCGAATACACGCTGGAGGTCTCCCACACCGATCCCCTGCGCAACTTCTCCTACCAGGAGATCGCGGACTATCTGGCCTCCGGTTTCGGTGGCGGTCGGTTCAATGCGTCCTCCGGCGATACGCTGACGGTGAACATCACGGCGCTGACGACGGCCGGTCAAACCCTGGCCCGGGCTGCGCTGGAGATGTGGTCGGACATCACCGGCCTGATCTTCCAGGAGATCACCACCAGCGCACAAATCAATTTCGACGATGATGAAGACGGCGCGTTCGCCGGTCCGGATGGCGTTGTCGGCGGCTTCTTTACTTCGGCCAGCGTCAATGTCAGCACCGCCTGGCTCGACCTTTATGATACCACGCTCGACAGTTATTCCTTCCAGACCTACATCCACGAAATCGGTCACGCCCTCGGGCTTGGCCACGCAGGTCCCTATGACGGGTCTGCCGATTACGGGATCGACAATATCTATCTGAACGATAGCTGGCAGGCGACGGTGATGTCCTATTTCTCGCAAGGCGAGAACACGGAAATCGACGCGTCGACCGCCTTTGTCGTGGGCCTGCAGGTTGCCGACATCATCGCCGCCCGGGACATGTATGGCCTGTCCACGACCACACGGTCGGGCGACACGACCTACGGGTTCAACTCGAACGCCGGAAACACGATCTTCAACGCCAATAACGGCTTCTCGAACGCCACCACCTTCACCGTGTTCGATGCCGGCGGTACGGATACATTCGACTACTCGCTCTCCGGTTCCGATCAGACGATCGACCTGCGCGAGGAGGCCTTCTCAAGTGTGCTCGGCCTGCGGGGCAATGTCGGCATTGCCAATGGCACCGTCATCGAGAATGCGATTGGCGGTAGCGGCGATGACACGCTCATCGGCAATGACGCGGACAATGTTCTGACCGGCAATGGCGGCAATGACCGCTTCTTTGCCTCCGGTGGCACGGACACGTTCAACGGCGGTACGGGGACCGATACCGCCTACTTCTCGGGTGCGTCGACGGACTACACTGTCACCACGAGCGGTGGCAGCACCTTCGTCACCGACAATCGTGCCGGATCGCCGGACGGTACCGTCGAACTGATCGGCGTTGAAAACATCGTCTACGACGCCGATGTCACCTTCCCGGAATTCTTCGGGGATGCCGGTCCGCAGTCCAGCGGTGAGCCGATCGATCTGTCCAAACTGCCGGCGGCCGGCGTCGACAGCCCGGTGATGCAGCCCCTGACCCAGGACGTGATCGATCACGCCGTGTCCTCGGCCACTGGCGGCAAGCTGGCCCGTCCGGTGATGGAAGGCCTCAGCGATTCCGGTCAATCCGACCTGTCCCTGATGCTGCAGAAATTCCAGTCACACGACGATACATTGCCGCATCTGGACCCCGAGGTCATCGATGCCGTGGTCCGGATGGACAGTGTCGGTCTGGCCGCTGCGGAATATGGGGATGCCGGTCTGCCGGAATGGGAATCCCTATCCGATGAGGCCGGGACAACCCTGGAAAATCTTGAGCCCGCATCCATCCCGACGGTCTTCTGGTTCGAGAT
>NZLV01000211.1 GCA_002694345.1 Maricaulis sp. | reverse complement strand
GCGCGGGTGCTCTCCCATGCCGACAACCGGATCGAAACGCCCCGCCTTCTGGCGCTGGAGGCTGACGCCCGGTCCCAGGGGCGCGGGTTTTGGGCCGACCCGGCGCTCTCGGTCCGCGATACGCACCCCGATGGGCTCGCCCAGCATGTCGGATCGGTACAGCTCGTTGAAGGCCGGGTGCTCGAGGCGACCCGCCTGCGGTCGGGCCGGGTCTACCTGAATTTTGGCGCCGATTATCGCACCGACTTCACTGTCATGATCGAGGCGGCAGATGAGCCGGCCTTTCAGGCCGCGGGTCTGGATCCGGTGGCGCTTGAAACCCGGCGCATCCGGGTGCGCGGATGGCTGGAGGACCAGAACGGCCCGATGATCCGGATCGACCACCCCGAGCGTATCGAGATCCTGGCTGATTGAGGCCGGCCACCGGACCGGAGGGTTCGGTCCGATGGCCGGGATGACAGGCCGTGTGGTTGGCGGGGGCGGCCTGTGGGGAGGAAAGGCAGGGCGTCAGTCGCCGGCGGAAAGTGGGGCCTCTGCGGATCCGGGCTAGCCGGGGACCAGGCCCGCTTCGACCGGATCACCGACCGTCTCGGTCAGGGCTTTGCGAAGCTTGTTCAGGGCCACGCTCTCGATCTGGCGAACGCGTTCCTTGGAAATGCCGAGCTGATCGCCTAGCTGTTCCAGCGTTGTGCTGTCTTCACTCAGGCGGCGCTGTTCAATGATCAGGCGTTCGCGCGGATTGAGCGTGTCGATGGCCAAGCCCAGCCAGGCCTGCCGCCGCTCGCTGTCATGGCGCTGCATGACCTCGTCTTCCGGCGCACTGTTTTCATCAACCAGCATGTCCTGCCATTGCATGTCCCCTTCTTCGCCCACCGGGGCGTTGAGGGAGCGGTCCACCGCACTCAGGCGGGCGGCCATCCGGTCGACATCGGTCTCGCGCACATTCAGCTCTTCGGCGATATAGCGGCGATTGTCCGCATTGAGGGGCGCCCCGTCGACATCTCCGATCCGGGCGCGCAGACGGCGCAGATTGAAAAAGAGGGACTTCTGGGCCGAGGTCGTGCCGGTTCGCACGATCGACCAATTTCGCAGGACATAGTCCTGGATGGTCGACCGGATCCACCAGCTGGCATAGGTGGCAAAGCGCACATCGCGGCTCGGTTCAAACCGGTCGGCCGCCTTCATCAGACCGATATTGCCTTCCTGGATCAGGTCGGCAAAGGGCAGACCATAGCGCTTGTAGCGGGCGGCCAGGGCGACCACGAGCCGGATATGGGTCTCGGTCAGCTTGTGAAGGGCGGTTTCGTCGCGGTCCTCACGCCAGCGGCGCGCCAGGTCCTGCTCTTCCTCGCGCTCCAGCAGGGGCTGGGCCATGGCGGATTTGACGAAACCCTGTTCACCGGCGCTGCGCACGGCGCGGCGGGGAGATACGGATAGGCTGGTCTGCATGTCACGCTCCTCCTTCTGGCCTGTTTACGCCGCTGGGGGAGAAGCGGATCACCGCCGTCTGCCGAAATGAAAAACGCCCGGCTGTGGGGCCGGGCGTTGATCAGGTCTGTGATCGGGTCTGCGATCAGGTTCGGGATCCGTTCCTGACCGGACCCGGCGCGACTACGCGGCCTTCTTGGCCAGCGATGTCGACAGCATTTCGCGTGCCTTGTCGTGCTCGATATTCTCGACCGCGGCGAGCTCACGAACCATGCGGTCCAGAGCCGATTCATAGAGCTGGCGCTCGGAATAGGACTGTTCCGGCTGATCTTCGGCACGGTGCAGGTCGCGCACGACTTCCGCGATCATGATCAGGTCGCCGGAATTGATCTTGGCTTCGT
Source organism: Maricaulis sp. (assembly GCA_002694345.1). GTDB lineage: Bacteria > Pseudomonadota > Alphaproteobacteria > Caulobacterales > Maricaulaceae > Maricaulis. The sequence continues at coordinate 8,390 of NZLV01000211.1, read as the reverse complement.
ATTCCTGGGCGCGACGGCTCCACATGGTCCGCTTGACCTTGGCCTTGCCCTTCAGCGTCTTCATCGCGTCCTTCACGATACGGTCGGAGGACAGCGGACGCATGCCGGAAGCATCGGCCTTTGCCGTCGGAACGCGCAGGGTCATCTTGTCCTGCTCGAACGTGACGACGTAAACCTCGATGTCGAATCCTGCGACGGTATCTTTTTCAACGCCTGTTACCTGGCCGACGCCGTGAGCCGGGTACACGATAAAGTCACCTTGCTTGAAGGACTTGTTGTCGTTGGCGGTTTTTTTCGTCATGGATGCTCTCTCGTTGAGCCTTCCGTACACGGAGACGCAATAGGACGCAGTCCGCTCTCAAAGTGTCCCGGCACCCATCCGGTCTCTGAGATCGATTAAATACTGCGTTCCAATCACCGTGCAGAAAAGCGGGCAGCGCAACACGCACTGCCCATCAATTCGCAGAACATAACACGAATTATGCAAAATTCCAAACGGTAGCGTTTGGTTAACCGGCGCGGCTCAGTCTCCTGCGCCCGGCTTTTCGGAGAAGAACTTCTCGTATTTGCCGTCCTGTTCCGCCATGGCATCGGCGTCGGCCGGCGGGTCCTTGCGGACCGTGATGTTCGGCCAGATCTCGGCAAATTTCGAGTTGATCGCGAGCCATTTCCCGTCCGGATCATCTTCCGTGTCCGGCTTGATGGCCTCGACCGGGCATTCCGGCTCGCACACACCGCAATCGATGCACTCGTCAGGATGGATGACGAGGAAATTCTCACCCTCGTAGAAACAGTCCACGGGGCAGACTTCCACACAGTCGGTGTATTTGCAGCGAACGCATGCGTCGGTGACGATATAGGTCATAACAGGCTGGAATCCGGATCAGTCAAGACAGCGAGCGGGACATGGGCCGCTGGTGGCCAATTGTCAACTCGCGCGCATGCGCGCTTCTGCACGCGAGCGCGAGAATGCCCGCTCGCGGTCATCGACGGCCAGAAGGGGGGCAATCCGGCGGATGAAGGCGTCCTCGAAGGGCGACCGCTCCCCGTCGGCCAGGACCACCATCCACAATTGCTCCAGCAGGGCGATGCGCGCCTGCTTGTCGAGACAGGTCTTCACCACCTTGGTGAAGCGGTGATGATCAATGGCGGTTTCCGCCAATTCCTCGGCCTGGGAGAGCACGCGTTCGCCGCGGGCCTCATCCATGCCGAAAGCGCTGATGAGGATCTCGCGGATCTGGTCCTGCTCGCAATCGGCATAGATGCCATCGGCCAGGGCGGCTTCGACCAGGAGGGTGGCCGCGGCGACGTGCGGGTCGATTTCCGGGTGCGCTTCGGCGGGTTCGGATCCGAACAGGCGTTTCAGCGTGTCAAACATTCCGGCTCTCCAATTCGGTCGGCGCGGGGCGGGCAAACGGGCCTTCAGAAGGACGGGGCACCGGTTTCATCCGCAGCGTCTTCAAGGACGGTGTACAATTCCCGGGCTTCGGAGGCCGGACCCCGGCGTTCTCCCAGTCCCACGATTTCCAGACGCACGATCTGCTTATTCAGCGGGAGCGTCAATTGGTCGCCCGCACGCACCAGGGCCGAGGCCTTGGTCAGGCGGCGGGTCTGACCGGCCTGCGACTGTCCAGTTTGCGTCAGGCGGACCTGGCCGTTCTGGACAATGCGCGTGGCCAGGCTGCGCGTCTTGAACAGCCGGGCTCGCCAGAGCCAGATGTCCACGCGCTGTCCGGCCGCAGCCTCGCTCACGATTTGCGGGCCTTGCGCGGTTTCGACGGTTTGGGCTTGCTGTCACCCAGTTTCAGCTCGGCCAGGGCTGCAAACGGGCTGTCAGCCGGGACCATAACGGGTTTTGCCGCGGCCGGTTTGGACGGGGCATGACGTCGTGCGCCCGGCTTGCCGCCGGCCTGGCCCGCACGCTGCGGCGGGCGGCGCTTCTTGCGATCCCAGCGTTCGCCCTCGGCCTTCTCCGGATCCGGGCCTTTCTGGATGCGCTTATAGCCCAGCGTCATCAGCACACCGCGCATGTCCTCGACCGAACAGCCCAGCAGGGCGGTCATGTCGGCGGTCAGCGGGAAGCCCGCCTCGGTATCGGCATTGCGGGCCTCGCGCAGCGTGTCGGCGAGGCGTTCCAGCATGTCGAAGCGCACGGCGCGCGGTCCGCACGGATAGAAGCCGACCATGGCGTAGTCGGCGCGGGTCCGGGAGCGGTCATTGGCGATCGAGGTTAGGCCCGGAGCCGGAATCCAGCCCAGATCGATCTCGCCGGCATGCACCGATTGCAGCAGGGCGTTGAGGCGCGCCGGGGCCGGCTTCACCAGTTCCGGCACATAGATCATGTGCTCGCCGATGCGCACGCCGGCCTGGCGCAAACTGCGGCGTTCCTCCTGGTCGAGACCTTTGACCTCGTCGGAGATCTGGGAGCGCACCAGGGCGCCACCGGCTTCGTGCAGGCGCCAGGCGACACCGCGGGCCGGGCCGCTCAATTCATCGGACTGGCCGGCCTCACGCAGTTTGAACAGCGGGGCCAGCACGCTCTCGACATGTTCGCGAACCTTGGTCTCCAGACCGGACTGGGCCTGCACCACGGCTTCATTCGCGCCCAGATCGCCGCCTTCCATCTTGACGGCGGGCTTCAGCGGGGTCGGGCCGGGGATGAGCTGGGCGACGGTTTCGCCGTTCCAGACGATCTTGCCCTCATCGGTAAAGGTCAGTTCGGTCATGTCAGTCTTTGCCAGGGCGCGCAGGCGCCGGTTGATTTCAGGCCGCAGAGCTTTCAATGCGGCGGACTTCAGGGTGCGGGCTTCAAGCTCGCGGCCCTCTGCATCGGGCTTGAAACGCAGCCCGTCAAGCCGTCCGACGAAGTGACCCTCCACGGTGACCTCGCCATTGCGGGAGACACCGGCCAGAAGATCGCGCTCATCGCGCAGGCTTTTCGCCAGTGCGCTGGTCCGCCGGTCCACGAAGCGCTGCATGAGTTTTTCGTGCAGGGCATCGGACAGGGAATCCTCGATCTGCCGGGTGCGGCCGCGCCAGTGTTCGGGGTCTTTCGTCCAGTCATTGCGGTGGGCGGCATAGGCCCAGGTGCGGACATGGGCGAGGCGGGCGGCGAGGGCGTCGACATCGCCACCGGTCTTGTTGAGCCGTTCCAGCTGCCCCTCCATCCAGGCGTCGGGCAGCACGCCGCCCGGCCCGGTCAGGTGGAGGAAGATGGACTTCACCAGGCGGGCATGGGCATCCAGCGTGGCTTTGCGGAAATCGGGCAGGCGGCAGGCATCCCACAGACGGCGCACCATGGCCGGGTTGGTGGCGCGGTCGCGGATTTCCCGGTCGGCGGCCAGCACGCCCAGCGCGCGCTCGTCGATCGCTTCGCCGACCCGTTCCAGGGCCGGATGGGGCGAGGGCTTGCCCAGCGTGTATTGCAGGGCGTCCAGCGAGGTCTCGTCCAGATCGGGATTGCGCCATTGCAGGCGCTCCACCGGCGCAAACTCGTGCGCCTCGATGGCCTCGACCGCGTCGGGATCGAACGGGCGGCACTCCGCTGTTTCGCCGAATGTCCCGTCGGACCGGAAACGGCCGGCCCGGCCCGCGATCTGGGCCATTTCGGCCGGGGTGAGATTGCGGCGGCGGCGACCGTCAAACTTGCGGCTCTCGGCGAAGGCGACATGGTCGATATCCATGTTCAGCCCCATGCCGATGGCATCGGTGGCGACCAGGAAGTCCACTTCGCCGGACTGGTAGAGCTCGACCTGGGCATTGCGGGTGCGCGGCGACAGCGAGCCCATCACCACGGCGGCCCCGCCGCGGCGGCGGCGCAACAGCTCGGCAATCGCGTAGACGGACTCTGCGGAGAAGGCGACCACGGCCGAGCGGCGCGGCAGGCGGGTCACCTTGGCCGGGCCCGCATAGGAGAGCTGGGAAAAGCGTTCGCGGAATTCCAGATCGGCTTGCGGCACAAGCTCCCGGATCATGCGGGACATCGTGCCCGCGCCCAGGATCATCGTCTCCTCGATGCCGCGGGCCCGCAGCAGGCGGTCGGTGAAGACATGGCCGCGCTCATGGTCGGCCGCCAGCTGCACTTCATCGATCGCCAGGAAGGCGACGCGCTTGTCCAGCGGCATGGCTTCGGCGGTGCAGATGAAATAGCGCGCATTCGGCGGGACGATCTTTTCCTCGCCGGTGATCAGGGCCGCTGCGGCAGGGCCCTTGATCTTGACCACGCGGTCATAGACCTCGCGCGCCAGAAGACGCAGGGGCAGGCCGATCATCCCGGAGGATCGGGCCAGCATCCGCTCAACGGCGAGGTGGGTTTTCCCGGTATTGGTGGGGCCCAGGGCAGCGGTGATCTGCCCCTGGCCGGAATGACGCGCCAACATGACGCTCTCTCCTTAGCCCCGGGTCGAGGACCGGGGCAAGCGCTCCGGTCCTGACCTGTGTCATCACTGCATGTCGATGGAGCGGGCCGTTACGGTCACGCCCCCGAAACCGGCATTGGTGCGGATCCGCACCGGCAGGTGGATGCGGCCTTCATCCAGCGGTGCCAGCCAGAAGGTGATGGGATGGCTGATATCCTCATCTGAGGGAAACTCATCGGCTTCATAGCCGGAGATCGGCTCGTAATAGGCGTGGCAGACCACGGCTTCGCCGCGCCAGGCACGCGTGCGGATGGAATCGGTGCCACCGGATTCAAAGCGCAGATTGTACCGGGCCCGGCCGTCGAAGACCGGCAGGCGTCCGTCACACACGCCATTCTCACCCGAGGCCGCACCCAGCGCCATGGAGAGCAGGGTCGAGATCGGATCGGCCGCACCGGCGCGTTCCTCGTCACTGGCCGGCGGCTCGCCCATATTGCCGAAGGGCGGATTGATGTCCGGGGTGGCCACACCGTCCGGGAAATCGATTCCCACGGTGCGATTCTTCGAGCTGGCATGATTGAGGTGGCTGTAGCGCCAGGGGCGCAGGGTGGCGCCGTCCCGATAGCCCGAGACACCGGCCTCGATGTCGGCATCCGTGAACAGGGCGGCCAGCCCGGCCGCGGTAAAGCGCGCTGCCGCACTGTAATCCTGCTCGGTGAACCGGCCCGAGATGGTGATGTCGGCCACCTGGAAAATCATCACGGACCCGGAATAGTGGGCCGAAACCGTCAGGCCCGGCGACGCGTCCGGTGCAGTATCATCATCCGACCATCCCGCTGTGGTCAGACCCAGCGTCAAGGCTACGGCAAACAACGCCTTTTTCACGAAGGACTCTCCTCATTGGCACCCCACCCAGGGATTGGAACCACTCATAGCAACTGCAATAACAGGATGAAACCGGCTGCAAGATGAACGCTCCGCGCTTGACGGGCCGGTCTGGCTCCGGTAATTCGCCCGCTCTCGCACTGGTCGCAAGGCCGGTGTGCACGGATTGTTATACTTGAAAGGTGCGACTTATGGCGCGTCGCTGCGAACTGACCGGCACGGGCGTGATGACGGGGAACAATGTCTCCCACGCTCAGAACAAAACCCGCCGCCGTTTTCTGCCGAACCTGTGCGATGTGACCCTGGCCTCTGAAAAGCTGGGTCGCAGCTTCAAACTGCGCATTGCCGCGAAAGCCCTGCGTTCCGTCGACCATGTCGGCGGCCTGGACGCTTTCCTCCTCAAGGCCCGTGACGAGAAGCTCTCGGATCGTGCCCTGAAGATCAAGCGCGAGCTGAAGAAGGCCAACGCGGCCTAAGCCAACCGGCTCTTCTCGATCATGATCAACGCCCGCTGCTTGCAGCGGGCGTTGTCGTTTGGGCGCCTGCCCGCTAGCCTCGCCGCAAATTTCGGGGGAGGCCGGCATGATTCAACTTCGTTCCATTGCAGTATCCATGGGTGTGCTGGCGCTGGCGGCGTGTGGCGGGCAGCCCGAACCGGCCCCGGCTCAACCTGACGCCGCCCGGCCCGACGCCGCGCAACCGCCGGCCGATGCAGGCGGGATTGCGGCCGCCGATGCCGTCTTCTGGGGCGGCGCCATCTACACCGCCGATGACTCCCGTCCCACCGTCGGCGCGGTCGCTATCGCCGATGGCCGGATCGTGTTTGCCGGTCCTGAAGCGGGGGCCTCGATCTGGATGGGCCCGGAGACCCGGATCATCGATCTCAATGGCGGGGCGATGTATCCCGGCTTCACCGACAGCCATGTCCATGTGATGGGCGTGGGCCAGCGCGAGCGCAATCTCAATCTGGATGATGTCCTCTCCGTCGCCGAACTGGTCTCGCGGGTCGAGGCCGCTGCCGCTGAGGCAGCGCCGGGCTCGGTTGTCTATGGGCGTGGCTGGATCGAGACGCACTGGCCGGAAGGCCGTTTTCCCAACCGCCAGGATCTGGACGCGGTCTCGCCGGACAATCCCGTCATCCTCACGCGCGCCGATGGCCATGCCCTGGTCGCCAATTCAGCGGCTCTCGAGGCGGCCGGTATCACGCGGGGCAGTGTCGCACCTGCGGGCGGGGAAATCCTGTTTGACGGGGCGGGCGAGCCGACCGGCATGCTGATTGACACAGCCATGTATCCGATGGGCGAGCTGGTGACCGAGCCGGAAGGCGCCGAACGCGGTGACATCTATGCCGAGGGCGCCATGCGTCTGGCCTCCCTGGGCTGGACCGGCGCGCATGACATGTCCGTGCCCTACACCGATGTCGACATCATCGAAGGCCTGGCCGAGGCGGATCGCCTGCCGATCCGCACCTATCTCTCCCTCAACCCGGATGGCTATGCCTGGCTGGCCCCGCAAGCGCCGCGCGTCGCGGATGATGGCCGGGTGATCACGCGGGCCATCAAGCTCTACATGGATGGTGCGCTGGGCTCGCGCGGCGCCGCCCTGCTGGAGCCCTATGCCGACCGTCCGGAAACCTCGGGCCTCGCCATTGCCGAGGCCGACGAGACGATCAGCGTCATGACCCAGGCCTTGCGCGAAGGGGTCCAGGTCAATGTCCACGCCATTGGTGATCGCGGCAACCGGCATTTGCTCGACTGGGTCGAGGAAGCCCTGTCGCAGGTTCCCGAGGACGAGCGGGCGCTGACCGATCATCGCTGGCGCGACGAGCACAGCCAGATCATCGATCCGGCGGACATTCCGCGCTTTGCCGAGCTCGGCGTGATCGCCTCCTTCCAGCCCTCCCACGCCATCGGCGATCTCCACTTTGCCCCGGACCGGCTGGGTGATGACCGCCTCGTCGGCGCCTATGCCTGGCAGAGCCTGCTGGATGCCGGCGCCCACATCACCGGCGGTTCCGATGCGCCGGTGGAGCAGGGTGATCCGCGGATCGAATTCTACGCTGCTGTCGCCCGCGCCGACCTCACCGGCTTCCAGGGCGAGAACTGGCACGCCGAGGAAGCGCTGTCCCGCGAGGACGCCCTCAAATTCTTCACCCTCTGGCCCGCCTACGCCTCCTTCCGTGAAGACGAACTCGGCTCCATCGAGGAAGGCAAACGCGCCGACTTCACCATCTTCTCCGCCGACATCATGACCATCCCCGCCGAGGACATCCTCACCGTGAATCCCTGGATGACGGTCGTGGATGGCGAGGTCGTTTGGGAAAGCCCCTACAGCTTCCATCACGGCGAGGAGTAGGGGGTGTGCTGATGGCAAGCCGGCTATTTTTCAGGGAGGCTTGTTGTCCCAAATGATCCCGCTGGGTGTTTGGTGTTTGGCGGAGCAGGATGGTCTCCAGTTAATCGTCGAGGTGACTGAGGGCGCTGGCTTTGCCTACCTATGGAAACCGGGCACTGGCGTTCGGTCGCATGTTTGGCTGTTCAACCGCGGGACAGCGGGGTCAGAGGCCCGGTTGTCAGGTGAAGGCGCTGATGGTGAGGCGCCTGCTGCCATGCCTTGGGCAAACATCATCCAGGAGCGCCACGCGGTGCCTAATACTATCGATGACCTTTCCGGTACGGTCTCGCAAGGTGGTGAAGTATGGACACTGTCCTGGGCCGGCAGGGAAATGGCTTTTTTGCGCCCTGATGCTGCACCTGGTGCGTCTATTTTCGCGGCCGAAAATCATGAACTCGCTGCCGCGTGGAAGGCCGCGCCAGATTCATCCGGTGGATGTGCCTGATAAAACGGCCTGAGTATTAAGGCGCTGAGACACGTCCCAATCTCAACGCCCTCCTTCTCCCCGGGGAGAAGGTACCCCGAAGGGGCGGATGAGGGGGAATGGCGACGCCTTCGCGATTACCTGTAAACACCGGGATTCCCCCCTCTCCCGGCGCATGCGCGCCACCCTCTCCCAAGGGAGAGGGAGTGCTGAACCAGCGCAACTTATCCCCACCCCCAAAACCTGTGAGAGACTCTTCCTCGACTTCCGGGAAGAGAGGCGCGAGCTCAGTCCCTTGTGCCCGGAGGTGTGCGGAGCCTGTCCGCGCG